>JAUSPR010000153.1 GCA_030655715.1 Thermoplasmata archaeon | reverse complement strand
CTCACCAAGGTCTTGAAACTTTGTGGATTTCAAAACTCTTACGAACTCCTGATGGATGTCTACACTAGCCAGGCACTTGATCCGCATGTGGAAAGAAAACGATTACGGGAGGGGTTGTGGGCTTAACCGAAGACCGATGGAGGGCGCTGGACCTCTACAGGATGTCAGGAGATAAGAATGGCATTGCATGGGCCCTCAGCAGCCTTGGATATGTGTATCCAGACCTCGGGGATATTCGACGGGGAATAAAATGCCAGGAGGAGAGCGTTGAGCTGTGCAATGACATTGGGGACCAGCATATGCTAATTTACAATTATTATGGATTGGCCGAGTCACATTCAGTGCTTGAGGAGTTTAAGCCGGCAATGGACTATGCAAACAAAGCATTGGCCCTTTCAAAGGAGCTGGGTGCGAAACGTGAGGAAGGCGCATCCACCTATGTGCTTGGAATAATTCATAGGGACTTGAAGAATTTCGAGGATGCGAGAGCGCTCTTCAACCAGGCAAGGGAAATACTCGCCGATGTTGGTGATACTTCCTTGCTGACAATGATTGATTTTGATGATGGGCTGCTTCTCAAAATGGAAGGAAAGCATGACGAAGCGAGAGTCATGCTCGAGAAAGCCAGAAAGTCATTCGGCGAAATGGGCATGATGCTCTGGCTGAAGAAAGTGGATGCTGCACTTTCTGAACTTTATTAGTGCTTAAGCTAATTATACGAAATTTTTCTATCCAGATTATGCGTTTATGGTTCGACAATGTCCTGCTGGGGAGGCTGTCCATCCAGACTTTCGGGAGGAATCACTTCGGGAGATTGTTCCGGTGTCCAGCCCTCTGGTGGTGGCGGAGCGTTACCCTCTTCAAACGGGGCCTGTTCAAATTGCTCGCCTTCATTCGGCTGGTCATACATCGGTTCCTGAACTGGCTGGGGCTTGCGCTTCACCAATAACAGAACTACCACGACAACGACAATGACTGCGACCAGAATCAATACCCAGATTATCCAAGGGAATCCAGAGGTGGGTACGCTCTTAGGGTCTTTGGGGTCAGTGCCTGCCAAATACTCTTCGCCATTGGAATAGCCATCATTGTCCGCATCCTCGTCGAAGTCATTGATCCCATCCCCATCTGAATCCTGTTTGTCTGGATCGGTGCCAAGCGCATATTCCTGTTCGTTGGTCAGGCCGTCGCCGTCGAGGTCTCCTGCGGCGTCGTCCACATTCGGGTCAAGTCCGTGATCTATCTCGTACTGGTCCGGCATGCCATCGCCGTCGCCATCGAAGGTTCCGAGGGCGGCCGTGAAGTTCCATGCATATGCATTCAGCATGCTGACGCCGGTTTTGGTCTCGGCCGAGGCAGCAACATGAATGTCATAAACGCCGTTCGTCAGATGGTCTGCTGGCGTGAATGTCATAATGGTGCTGCCATTGTTCCAGCTGAAAGTGCCGTTGATAATAGTTGTGCCAAATACCATGGAGAACGCATTTTCTGCCTTTGTTACATTCATGGGCATGTCAAATGTGACCGCAACGGTCGTCGTCACAGGTACTGCGGTGCCGTTCGGCGAGTAGGCGACCACTTCTGGGTGGTCGATTATTGTTACAGCCAGAGTGTAGCTGATATTGTTCTGTGTGCCGTATGTGAGGCTGTCCACCAGGTATACTGTAACCTGCTCTGAGCCTATGCCCTTCGGGTAAAGGAAGTGCAGGGTGCTGCCAGAGACATCCACGTACTGCGAGTTCGTGTAAATCATGAGCTGGCCGGTCGGTGTTTCTTCATCACTCGGATTCAGAGCCATCTGATTGGGAAGAGTGGCGTGGCAGGTTATTGTCGACACAAAGCCAGTGAGTAGGGGTACATCATTCACCTGGGTGACATTCGCCACGATAATTCGAGTTGCCAGGAGCCCGCCCTTGTCCTTGATTGTGATCAGAATGGATTCACCGCTCACGCCTTCTGGATATAGGAAGGTTATGTTTGTCCCGTTCACAACTGCGTAAGTGGAATTTGTTGTTACGGTGATGTTTTTAATCGGATCGTCAATGTCTGTGATGCTGCCAGAAATGTTCACCGAGCGAGGCTCATCCTCGATGCACTGGATATTGGCCAGGACTGCAAGGAGCGGTGCGTCGTTCACAGCGTTGATCGTTATCGGGATGTTCTGGCTGACTGATTCGCCGTTGCTGTTGGTGAGAGTGAGTGTTGCAGTGCCAGTTCCGAACTGATTGGCCAGTGGAGTGATTGTCAGGGTGCGGCCCGTGGCAGATGCAGTGAACATTGTTGGATTGTTACTTACAGCGGACCAGGTGAGGGAGGCGGATTCGGTGAAGATAGCTTGGAAACTGTAGGTCCAGACGTTTGTGGTTCCCGTCAGAGCTCCCGGAGTGTGCGTGTATGTACAATTGTTAGCGGTTCCTGTATTCGGATCTCTGGCAATGCCTATCGCACCAGTGGCAATCGGTGTGCCGTTCCATTCAACCTCCACCAGCAGATTCCTCACACCATCATATGAGAAAATATTGTCCAAATTAAATTCGACCCAGTAAGGATAGGGGTTAAAAGTGAAATTCGCCTGATAGAACACAGGGGTCAATGAACCAACATAATTGCTTGCGAAGGTCATGTCGAGGTCCGAAATATCTGTGTGGCCCACTCGGATTGTCAGGTTGTAGAATGAGCCGGAGTCGGTATCCATTTTGTATAGTCTTAATTTGTCCAAAACACCACCCTGATTCCCGAGAGTAGTCGCATTGTAAAGCATCTGGAACTTAGTGTAATCGCCAGCAAGGATGGGAAAAATAAATCCATTATTTGTGGTTCCTTTATCGAATATACCATTGTCCACGACGTCGACGAGGAACTTAGCAATAAGTCCATTATTACTAGCGGAAAGAGTACCATCGTCAAAATTGTAAGCTCTGCAGATATTGCCCCCGGTATTTATCGTATGTAATCGAACATTGGTTCCCCCATCCTGATCCCATGAGATATTCACTAAGAGATTGTACTGTGAGTCATAAGTGAAGTTCTTATTGAGGTCGAAGTATATCCATGAATCACTGTTGCTGGAATTGATATAAACGTTGGTTGCCTGGAAAACTTCAATGAGGCTGCCCTGATAATTCTCATTGAATGTTGTAGTGATGCTAGTCTTGGTAGTGTGCGCTATAGATATCTTTAGGTTTTGGAACAGCCCAACACCTTCAGTCATGCTTGTTGGGTTGGACCTGTTAAATCCGATTCTACTTATGACTCCTTCAGAGCCAACCTGAGTCGAATTGTAAAGATTGTGATAGAATACCTTGTTATGAGCACTTCCCCAAAATGGAATAGGAAGGCCGCCAATTGATGAAACATCTGATACGTGCTCCACACTCCCGTTCGCCCTTCCATTTAGCGCGATATCCCGCGCCGGGTCGTCCTCCTGGAAGGACTGGGGGGGAACCGGAGGGTCTATTTCTGCGGCGTAGGTGATGGTGAGCTTCGGGCAGAGTGTGGGGTCTATGGCGTAATCGCTGCTCCAGAATCCCACATAATTTGTTGCTGTATCTATGGGCGTTCCGTTCAAGATAAAACCGTAATTTGGTATAGCATCAGTAACCCATGCATCCACGATAGTTGTGACATTCCAGCTATACCAAAGATTCGGGTTATCAATTGCGAGATATGATTCTCTTGTGTAATCTATATCCCCCATCGGGGTTCCCCATGTGGTTCCGTTTGTACAGTTAACGCCGTTTACATATCCGATTTCACCGGATGCCTGCCATCCGGTTCCCTCTGTCCAAAATGAAGTCAAAGGATTGACTGTGACGTTTATCTTTCCTGCAGTATCAAGATACATGGAATACAGGGACAATGTCGCGCTGCTCACCTTTCGTGAGCCCGTTTGCATTTCGAAGTAGAACAATCCTTTGTGATTGTCTGTTTGGGTCATGCCACCTGTACCGATGTATATATCTGAATCGGCACCCATGTTCTCCAACTCATAAGTCTCATTGGCAATCCACGCGTCCTTCCCAACCGTCGCGTTCGGCTGCAGCACAATCGTGTCCGGCTCGACCGGCACTGGTGCGGCCGCCTGAACAATCGGCGGCTCTGATGCCTGTGTAATGGTATTTGGCACACCCATGAAAGCGTTATCATTTGATGCCTGGATTATGGACTCCGGCCCGGCTGCATTGGTCAAAGCACCCAATGGCGCAAAGGCACCTATGCACATTGCCAGCACGATGGCCAGCGCGGTCAATCTCACAACGGTCATTTGATTAATATCAGAGTATGTCATGTAGCATTCCCCTATACGTTCCTAAATATGCTAAGGGGTTGCCGAATAATAACATCCAACATTTAATAAGGTAGAACAGCATATCTCCCTACATGAAAACGACAGAGGATCGAGAAATCTTTCTAAAGGTCTTTATGACATTAAATGAAGCACAAAAACGTCGTTTTGCTGCATTAAGATCGCTTGAGATGGGATGGGGAGGGATATGTAAAGTCTCTGAATACACTGGTTTAACATATAAAACAATACGAAAAGGAATTGATGAACTTCAAAACCAAGAAATAATTGAAGATTCAGAAAGAGTCCGAAAAACTGGAGGGGGTCGTAAAAGAATTGAGAACAAAGACCCGAATATAATGGAAGATCTCGAAAGAATCATGGATGAGAATACTGCTGGAGACCCGATGAGTTTATTGAAATGGACCAACAAATCAACGTATTTAATTGCGAAAGAATTAAAAAAATTGGGTCATAAGGTTGGCCCAGATACCGTTGGACGTCTTTTAAAAGAGATGGATTATTCTCTTCAAGCCAACGTGAAGACAGTCGAAGGAGGTTCTGGGCTGAAAAGAGATGAACAATTCAAATACATAAACGAACAAGTGAAACGATTTATTAAACAAGGATTTCCTATTATTTCCGTTGATACGAAGAAAAAAGAAATCGTTGGCAATTTCAAAAACAATGGCAGAACGTGGGAAATGAAAGGAGAACCCCGAGAAGTCAATGTTTATGATTTTCGATCTCTTGGAATTGGGATAGCAATCCCATATGGCATTTATGATATAAGATATAACAATGGATTTGTAAACGTCGGTATTAGTTATGATACATCAGAATTCGCCGTAGCAAGTATCCGTCAATGGTGGAATCTATTTGGCAAATATGATTATCAAAATCCAAATGGATTGTTGATATGTTGTGATGGTGGCGGGAGTAACGGGAGGCGTAGGAAAGGATGGAAATATTATCTACAAAAATTTGTTGATGAGATTGGGGTATCAATAACCGTATGTCATTTACCCCCTGGAACAAGCAAATGGAATAAGATAGAACATCGTATGTTTTCGTTTATTAGTATGAATTGGAAAGGAAAACCGCTGGTAAATTATGAAACAATTATTAATTTGATCAGTTCTACGAAAACAAAGACAGGTTTAACGGTCCTTGCTCAACTTGATGAAAGAAGATATGAGAAGGGAAAGAAATTCACAGATGAAGATATGGCAAAGTTAAATATACAAAACCATACATCGTATCCAAAGTGGAATTACACTATTGTACCTAGAACTGAGTAACAGGCGCGGAAACGTTAAAAATGGAGTTTATTTATCTGCGCCCCCTAAGAACTACTTGAATATATTATTATCTATTATTATTGCTTTAATTCAGCTCTCGTTGAATAATATCAAAAAGATAGTGCTGGCCATCATTTTTTGGTTGGTAGTTGATAATATGGAAGATAAAGCACTGGCTCGAAACCGAGTTTCAGCGCAAGCTTGAAAGAGCCTGTATTTTCAAGGCGACAGGACCAGATTGGCTCGAAACCGCTTTCCAGGCAATAATCAATTAAGGCCTTACTGACATGAATCGCATACCCCTTTCCGCGGTATTGTTCTGATGTCTCTGCGCCCAGCTCCAGCATATTGTCATACAAGAAGGCGCAGAAAGCGACCGACACAGCCTTGCCATCCTCCAATAGGCTGAAGCCGACGCCCTCGCCAAGGAAGTGGTCAGTATCCCGCCAGAAATGCCTGGGGATGACCTGGCCCTGCATTTCCAGAAATGTGCGAGCATCGGTTCTCACAATCTCATTGGCAGGAGGCTCATACTGGCTGGCGAATGCCTTGTATTTCGATTCATTGAACTTGAAATTTACCCTGGTGTACTCCATGACTTTCGCCAGGTCATTGGGAGCTGATGTCGGCTGTTCTGGAGTGGCGTCCTTCCTCACCAGATCATTGCCCAATAATTCCTCCAATACCGGCTTCCACTCTCCGGGAGAAACCTGCAACCATTCTGTTCGTTTTCTTCTGCCAGCATCAATCATGTAATTGCGGAGTGATTTGTTGAATTCCGCATTGCCAGTTTCACCAAACAGCAAGGACATCCCGTATGGATGGGCTATGAGGAATGTGGATGGGGTTTCGATATTGTCTGCATAAATCTTGCCCGGCAGAACATTTTCCAGTACCGTTCTGGCAAATAAGGTATTGAATTTCACATTTTCCAGAGGTTTTTCCACCTTCCAGAATTGGGTAGTGGGTAGTGGTTGCAGGCTCATAACTCCACCTTCTTCTCGCATTCCTCTTTACAAGCTGGGCAATCCCCTGAGCAGGGTTCCAGATGTATGTCCGCTCTGTGATTGGGAAATTTCCTGGCTACTTCGGCCATTATATCATGAACCAGAGCATGGCCTTCCTCGATGCTGGTCTTGCCGTCAATCAGGACATGCATGTCCACGATTACTCCGTCGCGAGCATGCTGCATGGAGGCCTTGTGTACGGAAACAACGCCAGGGAAATTCTTGGCTATGTCACGAATCACTTCCAGCTCACACTCGTCGCAGTGACTCTTAACAGGATCAATATGAACCATCGGCCTGGTCATGAATTTTTCCTGTACGCACTTCTCCACCTGGTCGGCAATGGCATGGGCTTCCCCGGCGCCCATTGACTCGGAAACATGAATGTGCATGGATATGGATTTGAATGTGCCATATTCGTGAATCTCTATCCGGTGAGCATCAAGCACTCCCGGAACCTTTCGCGCACATTTTTCTACTTCTTTCAGCGTGGCCTGGTCCGGCGCAGTGCCCATGAGGCTGTGCGCCGAGTCATAGACCAGTTTTATTCCGATTCCTATAACAAAGGCACCGATTCCAATCGCCAGTATCGGATCCAGCACCCGGTAGTTCGGGAAAAGTACCGTGATTGCGACTCCCACGGCCACAACTATTGATATCAAGACGTCGGAAAGATGATTCCAGGCATCCGCCTTGATTGCTTTGCTGTTTATTTTTCGGGCAATTGAGAACGCGAATATTGCCAGAAAAACCTTGATGCCTGTAAATGCCAGCATCCAACCGACCGTGGACATGTCCGCGCTGATGTTCGGATTGTTGAGATTGGAAGCAGCCTCCCTTATGACAAGTATGCCCATGGAGATGACCAGTGACGAAACAGCCACGGCCAGTATGGATTCAGCTCGCCCGTGGCCGTACGGGTGATGTTCATCCGCAGGTTTTGCAGAAATCCAGAACGAATAGAGAATGACCGCGGAAACCACAATGTCAGTGAGATGGTTCAGGGAATCGCCCAGAATGGCCATGCTGGACACCATCAGGCCCAGAAGCAATTTGCCAATGAATACGACGGAATTGCCCCCAAGACCAATATAAGCCTCGAGCTTTCCATATCTGGCACGCACTTTTGGGTCGCGTGTGTCTCCGTAATTCGGTAAAATTCCCATTAACCCTGGATGATGAATGAGAGATAAAAGGTTAATGTCCGTTTCAGGCCAGGAAAATCCGCGCTTCCTTGACGCCCACAATCGATGAAAGTTGATTATGCGAGTCCTTGACCTTCTCTGCGTCGCCGCAGAACATCAGAACCTCGCAGCAGTCGGTGCCTTCGTCAAAGTCAACATGCATGAATGACTTGAACACGCCCATGTGCCTGTGCCGGATTTCCGAGACCTGGGCTGCTGAATCGTGATCATATACGAGCATGAGAACGCCGTTGATGTGGCCCTCAAGTTTTGCTGTCTCCGAACGTTCGCGCAGGAATGAGCGCACCGCGTCGCGCACTAGTTCAGAACGGCTCTGGTAGCCTATTTCTTTGGCGGCTTTGTCGATGTCACCGAGTATGCTCATGGGTAGGCTGAGGGATACCACCTTTGCAGTGTCGCGCGGGGTTGCCATCTCAACCCAGCCTCCTGTAGGTGGCAATAAATGCGAACATTGCCACCGCAGTAAATACTATCACACCGCTCGTTGCAATGCTGTACAGTGATGAGAGAATAAGCCCCAGAACAGTTGCCAGCACACCAAATCCCACGGCAGCGGTTACCGTGCGCCTGAACGAAAGTTTCAGTTGCAGCGCTGTAAGCCCTGGGATAATCATCAATGCAGTGACGAGGATAATTCCAATGACCTTGATGGAAACAACGATGGTGGTCGCGACAAGTATGTTGAACACCACGGCCATTGCCTGTACTGGTATTCCTGTCATTCTTGCAGCCTCTTCGTCAAATGTCATGGACATGAGTTCTTTGTAAAAGGTACCGAGAAATGCCAGTGTCACCAGAGCAAGTGCGCTGACAATGAGCAAATCTTCCGTACCAATGGTCAGGATCGAACCGAACAGGTAGCTGAACAATTCAACATTGAAGCCTCCGGCCAGTGAGATAATTATCAATCCAAGGGCAAAACCCATCGCCATGATTACGGCTATAGCTGAGTCGGAGTTTGCCAGCCCTTTCTTCTTCATGTATGCGATTCCTAGAACCGCGACTATGGACACGGCCAGTGCTGCCAGCAATGGCGAAATTCCAAGTAGCAAACCCAAGGCTATACCGCCGAAGGCCGTGTGAGCCACTCCGTCACCGAGCATTGATTCCCTGCGAAGAATGAGAAACACTCCAACCCATGCACAGGCTGCAGCTGCCAGGGTTCCGCCAAGCAGGGCATTCTGGAAGAATCGATAGCCAAAGATGCCGAGCCATGTGATATCACTCGCTATGGAAATCCCCCCTGCACTCATGCTTGTGGAAAACAAAATGGAAGTGTTCGCCGTAGGCCTTGCGCAGCAATTCCGTGGGCTCGAAGTCCTCGTTTATTTCAGAAACATTAACTTCCCGGCTCACGCAAATTACCTTGGACATGCGGCAGAAAACAGCAGCCATATCATGCGAAACTATGACAATTGTCAGCTTCCTCTGGATATTCAGGTCGCTGAGCTTCTTGTAGAATGCCTCCTGAACTGTCGGGTCAACGCCGGCGATAGGTTCGTCCAGAAGAAGCAGTTCAGGTCCGCGCACCAGCGCCTTGGCCACGAAAACACGTTGTTTCTGACCGCCTGATAATTCACCAATGCGCTTGTTGGCCACATCTTCCAGCCCAAGAAGTACGATATGCTCGTCCACTGCCTTCCAGTCCTCTGCACTGAGTTTTCTTCCCAGGTTATTACGGCCAACTCGACCAAGGGACACCATCTCCCTTACGGTCATGGGAAAACTTGAGTCGAAATTAACCGCGTTCTGGGAAACATAGGCTACTCGTTCCCACTGGTCGAATGTGCGTGCGTCGGTACCGAACATCTTTATTATCCCACTATCGGGCTTCAGGACACCGAGGATGCCCAGCAGCAAGGTGGTTTTCCCACCGCCGTTCGGCCCTATCATGCCGACGTACTCGCCCTTAAAAATCTTGAAGCTCGCGTTCTTGACTACGAGCTCGCTTCCCCTGGAAATGTCGAGGTTCTCGACCTCCAATATTGGGGTTATGTCTTCTGCCATTAACCGGTTAGCCCCCTCTCGAGGTTCGTCAGGTTGGCCTCCATCTGCCCAAGAAAATCCATTCCATCTGTCGGGCCGAGCGCGAGATAGAGCCTCAGAACAATCACGTCGTCCCCGGTTCTTGACTCCAATTCCACTTTCAAGGTCTGCACGTAAGCATCGGAATAAATCGGGTCCATGTAGAGTGTTCGCAAGTTCTCATTCACCATTAGGTCTGCAATATCCGCGAGTGCTGAAGAAGATGGCTGCTCGTCTGCGGAGAGACCGATTATCCCGTGCTGCTCGAAACCATACCTATGCGCCAGGTAGCCATAGGCTCCGTGAGAAACTATTGCTGTTCCATTTGTATTATTTGCCAGACTAGACATATATCTTGAATCTATATCAGTAAGTTTTGCAGAGAAATTGGACCATCTCTGCCCGTAATAATCAGCGCCTTCCGGGTCCGCTTTCAGGAACGCATCGTATATTTTTTCGGCCTGCTGCTGAGCCATGAACGGGCTGAGCCATGTATGTGGGTCGTAACCGCCATGGTCGTGTTCATCCTCGCCATGCTCGTCACCCCCTGCTATCAGTTCTAGTCCTTCTGTCGTTTCCACGACGACCCTCTCCTTCTGGCCCAAAGCCGGAAGCACGTCATCCTCGAACCAGTGATCCAGGCCTGCACCATTATAGAGCAGAATGTCAGCGTTATCCGCAGCCACTATGTCATTCGGGGAAGGGGACCATGTATGAACCTCGGTATTGTACGGGATGAGCGAGCGCACGTTCACGCGCTCGCCTCCAATTTCCTCAGCCATGTAGGCCAGAGGGTAGAAACTGACCACCACATCCAGACCAGTATTTTCCGGTTCAAGTACATTTGTGAATAGGGCCGTGGCAACGAGCGCACAAGCGATTGCCACGCTAACTCCGACGAAGAGTAACTGCTTTTTATTCATGAATTAGCCAATATCTTATTAAATATTTAATAGTTCTTATTAAGATTTGAAATTGATGAACATCTTTCAATACGGGGTTGAATGTGCATATTCTGCCTGCAAAAATATTCATATATAAACTCATCCAGCGCCCTCGCTCGTATTTAAACATTAAAAAAGCCAAGTGCGAGGAACCGGATTCGAACCGGCGAACCACTAAGGAATAGATCTTGAGTCTATCGCCGTAAGCCTGCGTTTGTATGCGTTAATATTCGGTTCACGGCTTAGTCGCGACCAGGTATGGTCGCCTATCGCCGTGCGCCTATGAACTCCGAAGTCTTCCGACCCGCACATCTGAACGCAATTGGCCAGGCTTGGCTATCCTCGCACATCCGGGCAGATAGCTTAGACCTACATAAATTTTTGTAAACTATCAGCCCCTAAGACTGGTGTTTGTTGCCAGGCCTGAACGTTTACCATATGGCAATTACATACGTAAATTATCAGCCCTTAAAGTGGCTGGTGTTTGTTGCCAGGGCTGGTAATTTACATGTGTAGGCCACGCACCTGAATATCAAAGCCAAATGACTTTGATTTAATATGCAATTAATTGCACGGTGCATGGCAGTTTTTTTGCCCACATCGAAGCAGAATGGCTTCGATTTTGAATGCCATTAGATTCGCGGTATGCAACGGTGTATCGACGGCTGGACAAATGAGCAATTCTGCCCACTTCATTTATATATTCAGAACAACCCATATCTAAGAAAATATCGGTGACAGATGTTGATTGGTTGCCAGAAAGGCCTTTGCAAATAACATTGAATTCTGTGAGTCATTATTTTCATATAATGAATTTAGAAATGATTTCAGGCAAACTATCTCAAATGGACAATTGTCATTTGTTGTTTCTATATTGAATGAGTGTAAGTTCAGTTGGCTAGACATGGTATCGGGCAATCACAATTCCCTATTTAATATTATCTGCCTAGCCATATTTTTGTATTATGATTAGGTTAATATGTTATTATTTTGCAGGGCAGAATAGTGATGAGAAGCAAACCTCAATCTATCTCAAGATAAATCTCAGAAGCAGCCTGTAAACATTTATACCTGTTGTTCATTTTAGGACTCCTAAATGGGCCGGTGGTCTAGTGGTTTTGGGGCAAGCAAAAGCTTGCCCCACCGCAAATGACGTCGCCTTTACAAGGCGAAGATCGGCTGTTCAATTCCGCCTCGGCCCACTCTGCTTTTTTATTGCTATTATTCGTGGGCTTCGCTTGTAAATAAAGTGCCTGGTTGGCCGGGTGCCGTTGCTACCCCGCCCTCCCTTCGGTCAGACGAGGCTTGATAAAACAGGGCTACCAAACTGCCTTGTGATCCCAGATTAGCCGGTCACATTCATCGATTTTTTCGAATTCGATGGAACAAACCCCGCCCTAATAAAATGCTTCCAGAACGCCAGACGGGGCATCTATAGCGTCAATAATCCGTTGGATTGACGGCCGTACAACTCTGGTGGCCTTAAATACTCCTCCAGCAACACCACATCGATCCGCTTTTCGACAGTTTCAACACCCTTTATTATATCATCCAGTTCCACGTTGTTGCCACGTGAATTGGTGTTCGTGACATCATACCCTTTCATTCTCTTACGGAGCAACT
>JAUSPR010000146.1 GCA_030655715.1 Thermoplasmata archaeon | reverse complement strand
CTCACCCTCCAAAAGAAAAATATTCAGCAAATAAGAAAACTCGGGTCGAGATGCTCGAAAATCTGTATGGTTGGCTGGGTGTCGGGTTTCACGCCCACCACCATGGCATCATCCATTCCAAATGTCCTCAGACTTTGGATACCGATAAAAACAGGCGAGGTTTCCTAAGGATGAAAAACGGAATCTATCACAACGCCAGATTTTGATTATCTGGCGGTACGACCCCGCCCTCACAGGCGGGGCATGAACTGGGAGGCTGGAACTGAATCAAGGGATGGTTAATAGATGCCATCCATTCATCATTTCTTCATGTTGTAGGCTTGGCTTCTTACCAGAAAACCAGAATGTTATATGTCATGCAGGTTCTTGGATGGAAATTTCGGGTCAGTGGTCAGATTGACGCCCAGTCTTCGCAGTCCGGTTTCATCTCCGCCAGAGGGCATATGTGTCAGATGAACTTCACACCCACGCAGTTGGCTCAATTTTTCCATGGCAAAGTGAGCGCCAGGATTGTTGGCTGCACTAATACTCAGAGCGACCAGGGTCTCATCAAGGTCAAGGCTCATAGCCTTTTCTTTCAGAATATCTCTCTCGAGGACACTGATTGAAGCCAGAATATTTGGCGATAGAAGATGTATGCGGTCAGGAATCTCGGCAAGAATCTTTATGGTGTTCAAAATAAGGCTGGATGCAGAGTGCATCAGGGGGGAATTCTTTCCGGTGATTATTCGACCGTCCTTAAGTTGTATTGCCGCTCCACAGAAATATCCCTCATCTCCCTTGTTATCGAGCCTGGCTTGCTCCGCAGCTTGTCTGGCAGGTAGGACTACTTTCCTGTCCTCGTAAGACACACCTAATTGTTCCATGTAATGCTCGGAAAGTTTGACTGTGGCCTTGTTCACAAACCCCTTCATATATTCGCAATTGTACCTGAAGCAACGACGAATTACTTCCTGCTTGGCAGCCTCACTGACGATTTCATCGTCGATTATGCCAAAGCCGGCCATGTTAACTCCCATGTCAGTGGGTGAGTTATAAGGCGATTCTTTTTCCATTATCTTTTCCAGAATACTTTTGAGCACTGGAAAAACCTCAACATCTCTATTGTAATTTACAGTTTCCTCACCATATGCTTTCAGATGATATGGATCTATCATGTTGAAATCACCAATGTCGGCAGTAGCAGCTTCATACGCCACATTGACAGGATGCTTCAGTGGAAGGTTCCATATAGGAAATGTTTCAAATTTTGAATATCCCGATTTTATTCCTGTCTTGTAATCATGATACATCTGTGAAAGACAAGTACCTAGCTTCCCACTGCCCGGGCCTGGAGCTGTAACTATAACCAATGATTTCTTGGTTTGGATATAATCATTGGCACCATAGCCCTCGTCGCTGACTATCAAATCCACATTGCTGGGGTAGCCCTTTGTATGCCTGTGCGTATAAACCTGGATATCACGTCTTTCCAATTTATTTTTGAAAAGATTCACGGCTGGCTGGTCCTGGAACCTGGTTATTACAACACCAGTAATCTCTATACCCCATTCTCTGAGATCGTCAATAAGTTTCATTGCATCGGCATCATATGTAATGCCGAAATCCGCACGAATTTTCCTGCGTTCAATGTCACCAGCGTAGATGCAGAGAATAATATCTGCATTTTTCTTGAGGTTGTGTAGGAGCTGCATCTTCACGTTCGGGTCGAAACCTGGCAATACACGAGATTCATGATAATCAAAAATTATCTTGCCGCCAAACTCCAGGTAAAGCCTTTGGTCTACCTGGCTTACACGTTTCATTATTTCTTCAGTCTGTTTAGAGAGATATTTCTCATTGTCGAAACCTATTCCAGCTTCCATTTTAACACCATAGTTTCAATCTGTTCCAGCTTTCGTTGATGGAGATAAAACAGATTGATTTATATCCGGGGATGGTGAAGCATTTTTCAGGTTTAAAGGTTATCCATTTCATATCCAATATTTTCTTGTAATCCAAATGATAAGTGTTTTATCTATTCACATCATCATGCACGCAATCAAAGGTGACAACATGAAATCTTCCAACATAAGCGGTTTTTACAAGATGAGCATTGAAGAACGATTGAAATTGGTAAAGGAATATGCAGACCTCAGCGAGGAGGAAATTCTAATTTTGTCCAATACTGGCTGCCTAGACCCTGCGAAGGCGGATAGAATGGTGGAGAATGTCATCGGCACCATGCCAGTGACCTTGGGAGTCGCAACCAATTTCATTGTGAACGGCAAGGAAATCCTTGTGCCAATGGCGACCGAAGAACCGTCCGTCATTGCAGCGGCGTCTAATTCGGCCAAGCTGGTCAGGGTAACAGGCGGTTTCAAAGCCACCACAACCGAACCAATTATGATAGGCCAGATACAACTCACACATGTCGAGGACGTTGAGAAGGGAAAAAAGGCCATACTCGACCACAAAGCCGAACTCCTTGAACTGGCAAATTCGAAGGACCCTATGCTCATTAAGCTTGGCGGCGGTGCAAGGGACCTGGAGGTAAGAATCATCGACACCATACAAGGCAAGATGCTCATCAACCATTTGCTTGTAAACTGTCTTGACGCGATGGGCGCAAATGCGGTCAACACCATGGCCGAGGCAATATCCCCGAGGATGGAGGAACTGACCGGCGGGAAGGTATACCTTAGAATTCTTTCAAATCTTGCTATTCATAGACTAGCCAGGTCCGAAGCCATATTTTCCAAGGAGGCGCTGGGCGGAGAAGATGTTGTGAATGGAATACTGGAGGCCTATGCCTTTGCAGCGGCTGACCCGTTCAGGGCGGCCACGCATAACAAGGGGATCATGAACGGCATTGATGCAGTTGTCCTGGCTACAGGCAATGATTTCAGGGCAATCGAGGCCGGCGCCCATGCCTATGCTGCCTGGAAGGAAGGCGGTTATACGCCACTCACCAGCTACGAGAAGAATGCCAATGGCGACATAGTCGGCACAATCGAACTTCCAATGGCCGTGGGTCTCATCGGAGGTGCAACCGCGGTTCATCCGACTGCAAAGGCCTGCGTGAAGATACTTGGAGTTAAATCTGCCTCGGAACTAGCGCAGATAATTGTCTCGGTTGGTCTGGCTCAGAACTTTGCCGCAATGAAGGCATTAGCCACCGAAGGCATTCAGAGAGGACATATGTCACTGCATGCCAGAAATATCGTGTCCATGGCCGCCGAGAAGATGGGTATCAAAGCTACAACAGAATTAATTGACAAGATTGTACCTACATTAATAAAAGAAAGAAAGGTACGTATGGATAGGGCCGAGGAACTCATCAAAGAGCTTCAATGATTATAATATTGGGGTATCATATTATTCATCTTAATGGGATATGGATAGTATAGATTAATAGAGAATATTAATGCTTTATGACCACCACTATTATATACAAGGATTACTTCACAGCGAAATACCTCATTCAACAGTAGGGCACTGAACCTTTAGTTTTTGAGGACGACTCAATCCATAAAATGGAAAAGTGATATACATGCGAACTGAAACAATGGGAAAGACAATGGCCATATTCATGGTCATGGCAATGATAGCGACTGGTATCGCCACGTTATTACCGAACGTGGCTGCAGGAGACCCACAAATTACTGGAACTGTTCTCAGTTCCGTGGCTCCTTACAATCCGATTGGCGGAGTGACAATTGACTACACCGGTGCTAGCGGTGCCCCGACCACAACCACCGATTCACAGGGAAAATTCACTTTGTATGTTAATGATGGTCTCAAAGAAAATTTCATGCTGGAATTCACAAAAGAGGGTTTCGGCACAACGACTAGGAACTTCTTGAGCACATCTTACATTGGTGACATCTGTGCAACAAACACAACGACCATGGTCCCGGACCCAACAGTCTCCGGTATTGTCAAGGATATGGAAACCAAGACACCTATCAACAATGTCGAAGTGAACATCATCGACAAGAGCACCTCATGGAAGGTCGTAAAGCAGATCGAGACCGGTGCGGACGGAAAGTTCTCATGCCAGGTCAGCGGCGTCACCAACATTGACATATATTACAAGATAAATGGTTATTACAGTGTAATAGATGAGAATGTGGACATAATCACTGGAGCGGATGTTGGCGAAGTGTTCCTTGAAAAGATTGTCCCGACCCCGACCTACAAGATATGGGGGATAGTTTTCGATGAGGACACGAATGACACACTTGCAGGCGCACTTGTTTCAATATCAGAGGGCGACGACAAATGGATAACCGCATTGAGCAACGAGGAAGGAAAGTACGAAATGTACGCATACACCGGCAACTTCCAGATAAAGTGCAGCATGGGCGGATACTTCACAAAGGTGGACGATACATGGGTCAATATACCGTCCGACAAGAGGCGCGACATGTACCTGGAATCGACCCCCCAACCAGAGGATCGCTGGGTAAAGGGCACTATTTCAAACAGCACTGGACCGCTGGGAGACGTCACAGTCAATCTGTTCAGCAATGACGGCAGGTACATGAAGACTAACAACACCTGGTGGGATGGTTCTTACAATATTTCATTCTACTTCCCGGGAACTTTCACCCTGGAAGTCAAGATGGGCGGTTACTACACAGATGCCTCCATAACCACCATAAACGGAAACTCCACCCACAACATCATCCTCAACAAGATTGGAAAGAACTTCAACCTTCGTGGATATGTAGTGGACCTGGAGAACAACGATTACATAGCCGGAGCCACCGTCAAGATATTCGACACTAACCAGACGCGTCTCTACACCAACTCCACAATCACTGACAAGAACGGATATTACGTGTTCAACGTATCTACCGGTTCAATCTTCGCAGTTCTGGTTGATGCTCTGGGATATCAATCAAAACTTGTCCCAATAGATGCCATAACTAAGAACAAATACCTGGAGGTCGGCCTGCAGAAGTCCGGCTCCGATGAAATTGAGACCACATACACATTCCTTGACTGGAACACAATAATGGCCTCCAGAAACAGCATCATCACCGTTGACAATGTCAGCGTGAGGTTGGATGCGGACAGGATGTTCGGAATGGGCAATCTGAGCCTGACGAACAACAACCGCGATCTGAATCAAAATGAGATTGATGACTGGGCCGAATACCTCAGAAACAAGGGCATAGAGAAGAGAGATACAAAGGAATTCCTCACATTGAACAACACATTCTATAACCTCAACACCACAAGTTACAATGTCAAGATCGAAAACGCACTGGGACCTGTTCTGAACTACTCCACAATTTACATTAACAGCACATACAATTACACAATTGCTAAGGCACTGGAAAATGTGAACTCGGACATATTCACACTGGAACTCAATGCAACATACGACACAGAATACCTGGACAATATCTACAACATCATACTCCCCACAACCCCGTCAAAATTCGAGATGACGAGGAACATTACCACAACCAGTGATGTCGAGGTTACAGGATATTTCAACCCGATAACAATCGACACCATGATTTCCACGAAGAGCAGGGAGAATGTGACAATGACACTCCAGCGCTCGATGAACGGCACTGCATTGGCCAAAATTTTGAGCGGCGTCAACTATGTTCTGAACAGCACCTATGGCAATTACACCGCAATAGTTCCGATGGGACCGATATCTGACGTTGACACAAACATCACTTTCAGCGCAGCGGATTCCACAGACGATATAGGTGACATAACCAAGGCAAACTTCACCTGGGACTTCGACGACGGCATCATGGGATACGGTATGGAAGTTGAACATGACTTCCTGACAACAGATGGCGAACTTATCGTCAAACTGTTAATCACCGAGACTGGCGGAAACATGACCTGGGATAATATTACCGTCTTTGTGGACAGCCAAAACCCGGTCGCTGGTATCAGTGCAATTACAACTGACTCGGCCAATATCTCATTTTTGGCCAATAATCTGACGGTTAACGAAGATCTGCCAGTGATGTTCAGTGGCGTCAAATTCTCAGATACAGAGGGCATGGGAACCCAGACTATCGCGGGAACATCATCCATGGATGCAATTGTCTCCGGTGACGGTGGCAAGGGCATTATCGACAAGTGGTACTGGTCCTGGGGCGAGGAGGATGTCTTCAACGAAACAATCACCAAGGAAGGCGGCAACAATATCTCCCACGCATACTCAAAACCCGGAACTTATTCCCTGGAAATGATTACCACTGACGCAGTAGGTCGCGAGAGTGCGACAGCTACCTGGACAGTCAAAGTTTTAGACATCACCGCCCCGGCAACTGATTTCAGCATCAAGAACATTGATGGCGCTGTAGTATCTGAAGTTACTGAGAACAAGAGCTTCACTTACAATGCAACACTCACAACAGACAACTACGACGAAGTCGGTAATCTTACCTTCGAATGGTCATTCAACATCGCTGGAACAATCTCCAACTTCACTGGTATGAGCATCAATTACACCTTCACCAAGGCCGGTGACTACAATGTCACACTCAAAGCCACAGACAAGGCTGGCAACTACTACAACATGACCAAGCTTATCCATATCAACCTGGACGAGAGGCCAAACATCCTCATGAACGTCGGAACAATGGTGTTCAGCCAGAATCCGGGCACAGCAGGAAAGGCAATGACCATATCTGTCAACATAACAAATGATGGAAAGACCAATGCCACTAACATCCAGACAAAGTTCTACATCAGAAACGCTGACGGAAATGACACGGAAATCGGCACTGCAACCACATCATTCCTCGGAATAGGCGAAACAACCTCTGCCGAGATATCCTGGATCCCCGGAAAGAAGGGCGAATTCTCTATATGGGCCAACGCAACTTGCGCAGGTGAACACAGCTCACAGTGGTGGGACAACAAGATTGATGATTTCGGTGTCCAGAAAGTTTCAATAAATGAGGCTGCCTGGGTGCTTCCCGCAATTGTTGTCGGCATCATTGTCGTCATCATCGTGGTATTCCTCGGAATGAAATACTTCATGAAGAGCGGAACTGAGGAAGAAGCAAGCGGTGACAAGAGAAAGAAGAGATAAACACCAAGAATACGGCTGGCCTTTGTGCCAGCCGTTCCTTTTCAATTTATTGTTTTAATATTTTCTTAGTTAATTCATAATTTCATTCAGTGCAAAGTATATTAGCACACTCGATTATCGAACCCTGGAGGAATATTGATGATTGGTAAATTGCCATTGGAAGTGCTAGAAGCAGTTTTGGAAACGCTCCCGATTGAGTTTTCAGTAATAGACGCAAACGACAAGGTTCTTGCCTGGAACAAGCATGAGACAAGGATATTCAAGAGGCCTGAAGGTGTCGTGGGAAAGGATGTGCATAACTGCCACCCCCAAAAAAGCGTGGACAAGGTTGAGGCCATTCTCTCTGAAATGAAACAGGGAAAGATGGACAGTGCAAGGTTCTGGATTGATCTTCCGATAGGG
The DNA here is from genome assembly GCA_030655715.1 of Thermoplasmata archaeon. Lineage (GTDB taxonomy): Archaea > Thermoplasmatota > Thermoplasmata > SG8-5 > SG8-5 > UBA147. Next base: position 4,038 of record JAUSPR010000146.1, on the reverse strand, counting down.
CCGGACAAACAATTGCAGAAAATTCTGATTGAATACTACGCGCTCAGAGACAAGGAGGGGAAGTATTTGGGATGTCTCGAGGCAAGTCAGAATGTGAGTCCTCATCAGGCCATGAGCGGTCAAAAGCGGCTTCTGGACTAAACAGATGAAGAGGCTGGACTCTTTAGAAAGGTATATATATTCAGTTAATGATTATATTCATGGATATTTCCTGAACCCAGGATTGGCAAGGGAGAATGCAGATGGAAAAGAAAATTCACATGAAGGTCGACCGAAACGATGAAACAACCAGCCTGAGAGAGGTCATCGAGAAAATCTCCGAGATCCAGGCCAAGAACCCTGACCGTGAGGTATTCTGGGACGGAGACGAGCATGCCATCTGCAGCAGGAAAAGATAAAATTATCGCAGTAAACTACCACCCCCTAAAGTAGCTGGCGTTTGTTGCCAGGGCTGGAAGTTTACGTGTGTAGGCCATGCACCTGATTATCAAAGCCATTTGGCTTTGATTTCAAGTGCAATAATTTGAACGGTGCATGGCGGCATTTTCTTGATGATATCCGTGCCCTCGGTCAATTCATCTCATGTCTAAAGACCTGAGGGTTCTTGACCGCTTGACACTATAATCTCAAGTTCCATTCTTCAAGGCCGTATTTTGTTCTGACCAACTCTTCTATTTTATCCTTTTCATACATGGAAAAATCTGTGCGCACTAATGAAATATCAAATATCCTCTCGAAACTGCTTTCCAGGGCTTTCTTGACGTTTACAATAGCGGGCGGCTCATCCATGACTTCAGCCAGAGATGTGGCATAGGTTGCGGGTTTAAGCCCCCTTTCCTTGACTTTCTGCATGTCCATCTTTAAAGCGCCGAGCATCATTTCAGGCTCGTTCCTCAGTATCAAGGTTCCGTGCTGGAGAATTATGCCCCAGCGTCTCATCTGGGCACTTCCAGATATTTTTCTCCCGTCAACCAGAACATCGTTCACTGGTTTGAATACTGCCTTGACGCCCATATATTCCAGTCCCAAAACGATTGCAGAACAGACCTTTTTGAAAGTTTGCTCTCTACTGCCAGGCAATGTTTCTTCGTTCACTGCCAGACCATAAATCAGATGATTGGAATCGGTATATATCGCGCTACCGCCGGTTGTCCGTCTGACTATTTGTATATCATTTTCCTTGCAGAATTCTAAATTTAATACAATATCAGCCTTTTGGAAATACCCCAGTGAAACAGTTGGATGTTTCCTCCGGTAGAAATGAAGTGTGTTGGGCACAATATCCTTGGACCTGGCCATGGTCATGGCCTCGTCTGCTGCTACTGTATAGGCAGGTTCTTGTAGGTCGGAATCAACCAAGCGCCAGTTCATGGATGGGATAATAATTTCATGTTTATAAGGCTTCAATTGAATTAAGAGTGTGTGTTGTACAGTTGCGCATACGTGCAAATGTTTAAATATCGAAGTCTTTTAATTGTCTAGATGCCAATACACTTTGTCTCGGGTGGAGGCCTGACCAGTGAAGGTGACTGAAAACAAAACCGAGAAAATGCAGAAATCCATATTGAAAGGACCTATAGTCAGAACGCTCCTGGTCCTTGGATGGCCGCTCATGCTGACAAATGCCTTCCAGATGTTGTATTCAGTTGTCGACATGTTCTGGCTTGGCCGTTATGTCGGCACTGAAGGCATTGCAGCTACCAGCCTTTCATGGCCATTGGTGTTCTTCCTGGTCTCACTGGCAGGAGGTCTTTCCATAGCAGGGACCGCCCTCGTATCCCAATATGTGGGAATGAAAAATTTCCGAGAAGTGAGAAAATCCGCTGGCCAGGTTTTCATGCTGCTCGCGATAGCCTCGGTCATCCTTTCATTTATCGGAATACTGATTACCGATCCAATACTTGGGTTCATGGGCGCGCCTGAGGAAGTTATTACCTTGTCATCACCCTATATCAAGATAATTTTCACTTCAATGCCATTTATGTTCATGATAATGACTTTCGCCTCTATCCTGAGAGGCTGGGGAGATACCTGGACACCGATGATCATCTCAGCCATAAGCGTTGTAATCAATGTTGTGCTCGACCCCTTCCTGATTGCGGGTTTCGGGCCGTTTCCTGCAATGGGCGTTACTGGTGCGGCAATAGCCACATTTACAGCCAGGGCAGTGGCAGCCGCTGCTTGCACATACCTACTATTTTACGGAAAGCATAATCTGAGGATCAAGCTAAGGCACATGAAACTGGAAATGGTGAAGGTCAAACAGATATTCAAGATTGGAATACCCGCGTCGCTGGGCCAGTCCCTTGTAGCCCTCGGATTCATTGTAATGCTCACATTCGTGTCAAGCTTTGGCACAGAAATGCTGGCCACATATGGCATCGGAACAAGATTGGTTAATATCGTGTTCATCATTACAGGTGGTATCACCGGTGCCGCGGTCACCATGATAGGGCAGAACCTGGGTGCGAACAATATCGGGCGTGCTAGCAGGATTCTGCGGACTGCCATTCTTCTTACGGTCGGATTACTACTGGTTTGCTCCTCGATATTTTATCTATTCAGCCCCCAATTCTTCGGTTTCTTCACGACTGACCGCACAGTAATTGCAGCCAGCAGGGAATTCATGCTTGCATTTGGATTCTCAATAATGGGATTCGGCATATTCAGCAGCATACAAGCAGCTTATCAAGCGTCAGGCAGAACCGTGCCCAGCATGATAATGGGCATGATACGCCTCTGGGGAATGAGAGTGCCGTTCTCCTATATCTTCGCATTCCTTCTTGGCTGGGGTGCGGCAGGCATCTGGGTTGGCATGGGTCTGAGCAATTATCTGAGTGCGATACTTGCGTTGGTATGGGCCTTGACCGGTTCATGGAAATCAAGTGTGATAAAGGATGGAAAAAAGTCTATTTCTCTTCCACGCTCACAAAATCTTTGACCTGAGCCATCTGTAGGCCTTGACCAGTAAAACCGGAATTATTATCCAGATAAGGATGACCAGATAAAAAGCGTCAGTATATTTTATCAGGAATAGAAGGGAGATAAAAATTAGAAAGATGACCACCAGTGCAGGAGCGGCTTTCTTCAAAATAACCAGGAAGGATGGAGATTGAACAGGCATCAACCCTAATTCCCCTTGGGTGATATATCCTTTGTCACCATGGCCTGAAGATGCCAGTTAGTTCACAATAACAATCGTTCCTTGTGGGGAGCCTTTATTTGTTAATGATTCCCCCAAGGATGCCAGAGAAAGCTTTAAAGACAAGCAGCAATTATCCGCGGTTATCCCAAAAGAGGTATCATAATGAAAATTGACATCCTGGAAAAATCTAACAAGGAAATATTCATCGAGATGGACATCACAGACATGACGCTGCTTCATCCACTTGTCGAGGAATTAATTAAAGACAAGAACGTTGATATTGCAGAGTACAAGATTGGACATCCCGAACTGGACAAGCCATTGCTTCACGTGAAGACAAAATCCGGCAAGCCGGAAGCCGCCATCAAGAAGGCTGTCAAATCAATAGTAGATACCTTCGACGACCTCAAGAAAGGGTTCGAGAAGGAACTTTGATGGTCAGGATATGTCCCCTGATTTTCTGAAGGCAGGCAAGGCCGAGTCGGAAATTGGCCTGGAATGTTTTTTCACAGCCAATGCTGGAATAGGCGGAAGGCTGCGCACCGAACCCGAGGATTTCATAGTCGAGGAACTTTCTATTCTTCCAAAGGAAGACCCTGAAGGCCTGAACACCGCGGCAATCGTGCGTGCCAGGTATTGGGAAACAAATCGCCTGATAAGGGAATTTGCTCGACACCTGAGGACCAGCAGAAAAAAGATTATGTTTGCCGGTACCAAAGACAAGAGAGCAGTCACCACCCAGCTATTCGTTTTCGGTGCGCCAATGTCTGAAGTCAGAAATATCTCGATTACGGATGTTGATTTTCTGAAAATGTATCCTACGAACACACAGATAGGCATGGGCGACCTTCTTGGAAACAGGTTCGAGATTCGACTGAAAGATTGTTCACTTG
>JAUSPR010000144.1 GCA_030655715.1 Thermoplasmata archaeon | reverse complement strand
GAACCAGTGTAATTGATTTTAAATCATTGCTCTTGATGATATCTGCCAGCTTGTTGACATAATATTCTTTGTCATCCAGCTTGGGGCATCCGATGAGCAGCTTCTTTCCCTTGATGAATCTCTCATGAGTGGAAGCATAGGCATAAGCCACGCAATCTGCAATGATGGCCAGGTCTGCGTTTTTAATGAAAGGCGCATCCGGAGGAACAAGTTTCAGCTGGAAAGGGAAGTTGGTGAGCTGGCTTGGTTGATTGGTTGTAGTTGCGGTTCTCAGAATCCCTGTTCCGGTGGGCTGTACAGTGCAGAACTCCTGGACATTAGTTGATGGGCAACCGCATTCCAGTGTTTTTTCCTTCGAGGCCAGATGTTTTTCCACCGCTACTTCGTCAAAGTCATCCGCATCCCTTTCAATGATGTGCAATGCGTCCATCGGGCAATCCCCGATGCAGGCGCCCAGGCCGTCGCAGAAACTGTCTTTGACAATAACAGCCTTGCCATTTCTAATTTCCATGGCTCCTTCGGCACATGAAGTGACACAGTTGCCGCAGCCATTGCACTTTTCATCGTCGATCTCTATTATTTTTCTGCTAGCCATTTTTTCACGACCTTATTTCCTGCCATCATAATGGTATGTAATGCAGAAGTGTCCGGAGAATAAAAGAATGTTCCCATAAACTGAGTCCAATGCAGTAGTTGAATATATTTTTAAAACTGAAATCTCTTTAATAATACTCATTAAATAACTGAAAATTAATATCGGTATTGGTATTCACATGGAATGGCAGGAATGGAATCATTGGTACCAGCAGATAATCGCAAACCTCGGCCTTGACCAGGCCAAGGACATGGAAGCTGCCAAGCTCCTCAGGACCCTGGAAGCCCACCGTAGAGGTGATATCCGTGACCTGGATAGATTGATAAGGGGAAAGGAGGTAATCGTGTTCGGCCCTGCGCCTTTTTCAGACATGGATTTCGGGGACGCGGTTAAAATTTCAGCGGGTTCCACAACAGATCAACTTGTGGACATGGATATCTGGCCCGAGATAATCGTCACTGATCTTGATGGTGATGTTCCTGCCCAGGTCCTGGCAAACCAGAAAGGTGCCATTGCAGTGATTCATGCGCATGGAGACAATATTGATGCGATTCAGGAATGGGTTCCAAGATTCAGCCCGCCAGTAATCGGAACCACCCAGGCCGAGCCATTCGAGGATATTTACAATTTCGGGGGTTTCACAGACGGCGATAGATCCGTCTTCATGGCCATTCATTTCGGCGCAACAAAAATAATCCTGAAGGGCTTTGATTGGGACAACCCGACTGGCAAGCCCATAGTCAACATGGAACTCAAGAAAAAGAAACTCGGATATGCCCGTCAGCTGGTTAACTATGCGGCCAAGACCTACGGGGTGCCTATCGTGCAAAGTCAGGATTAATAACCCTTTAATAGTTACGATCATTATACAGAAACTGGTCAGAATTGCTCGCTTAGGTTATGACCTTTGACCACCTTTGTACCTATTGGTGATAAAATATGATAGGACAAATATTGAAGGCAGTAAGAAACGTGACAGAAGGCTGGAAGACCCCATCGAGGGCTCCCACCAATGCAATGATGTATGACATCAGGGTCCACGCGGCCGTAAGGTGAACAGAAGGAGTGATGAAAATGACTGAAAGACAAAGGGTAGACAAAGTGGAATTGGGCATACATGCCAGGGCAAAATCAGTTGATATTTTTGCCAAAGAATTCAGCTGCTCCGCGGCTGGCAAGGTCCAGGGTAACCTGGATGCGGAACTCGCCGAAATTAGAGGTGCTTGCAAGGTTGGCGGTGATGTCAAGGCAACCATTCTCAAGGTCAGCGGTTCAATGAAAGTGGTTGGCAATGTTACTTCGGAGCTAATCCGCGCAAAGGGCGCACTCAAGATAGAGGGCGCTGTCAATGCCAATGACTTCAGAATTTCAGGAGCAACAAAGGTTATTGGTGATATAACCTCAGCCAACGAAATCTTCGTGGAAGGTGTCCTGAAATGCGGCTCCGGGATAATAGCCAATAAATTCAATCTGCTTGGCGTGGTTGATGTGGCTAAAACCCTCAAGGCAAATGAGTTCATTGCGCAACTAAGTGGCAAAAGCTCGATAGAGACACTTGAATCCGAGACAATAAGTGTCAAGATCAGGGATAACCGTCAGAAAACCGAATTACTTTGCAAGAAGATTATCGGAAAGGAAATCTATCTTGAAGCAACAGTTGCAGAGTACGTTGAAGGCGATAATGTTGTCATAGGGCCAGGATGCGCAATATCTGAAGTAAAGGCAAATCAACTGGAAGTCGATAAGGACTCAAAAGTAGGAAAGAAGCTCTGAATGAATTTCTCATTCAGAGCTCTTCTTCGGCTTTCTCTACAACTGGCTCAGGGGCTTCAGGCTTCTTCTCTTCGGCCTTTGCCTCTTCTTTCGGAGCCTCTTCCTTAGGTTCTTCCTTCTTGACATATTCCTCGACAAATCTTATTGTTTTGATGTCCAGGAACTGCCTGAGGTCGCTTACAACCTTGTACTTCAAAGTGAACCAGGCCTGGTCATATTTGCACATGTCCGCCAGGGTAAGTTCCAGAACATCTTCCTTGACACTGGCCTTGAACTCGCTTGAATTTCTGTAATCTGCATCGATTATTCCAAGCACCTTCTCTTCGAGGTTATTTGCCTTCTTGATAATTGTATAATCATATTTCAGATCCTTGCCAGCCAGCGGGTCGTTGAAGTCCACGCGCACACGTCCGGAGGTCATGTTCGTGATTGTGCCCACCCTGTTCTTTATCTGGATGCGCATTCCCGGTTCCGGTTCGATGTCCTGTTTCTGCAATTCCCTTACTGCAAATACCTCGACCATGTTTAGCTGCCTCTCACCAGCGCCCTCGGCCGGTGGAATCAAGACTGTTGATTTTACGCCTATCGCTGCTGTAAGGAATGACTTGTCCAGGCCAGCCAAGACCCTGCCGTCGCCGACAATCGTGACAATGGGTTCGTATGTAGCCTTCTCGTTGAAAATGTCGCCGGCTTTCGCATGTTCCTCGTTCGTGGTGTCGAAAAGTTCCTCTGTTCCGTCCTGGTTCATTATCCAGGCATCAAAATCGAGTGTGAGGACATCACCTGCGACTATGTTGGACTTGCCGGGACTCTTCTTGCTCTCCGGTTTTTCGGTATCGTTCGTCTGGCTTTCATCCTTTGGCTTTGTTTTCTTAGGCGGCAATATATCACCTGGGTGTCCACGAGCAAATCATGAAGTGTATTAAGCCTTTTGGGTAAGGGGTGAGCTCGCAAACGGTATCGGAGACCCAGTTCATTATTGGGAATGTATTCAGTGAAATGAAGGTGTAACTATTGTACATTGCCAAATCGGGAATCGGGAATATGATTGGTTATTGAAGCGTTGGGAATCGGGAATCCAGGTTGATGAATATTAGATAGGGAATCGGTGACAGGTTCAATGG
>JAUSPR010000185.1 GCA_030655715.1 Thermoplasmata archaeon | reverse complement strand
GAAATAGGGCTTGAGCTGACCGCCAGATGTAGAGGTGGTTACCACTCCTTGAAGGAAATCCTGGAATTTCTGGGATGGTGAACGCCCTGCGCCGCGCCTGATTGCTGTAAGAATATCGATGCCCAGCAATTCGGTGTCCCTGGTAATCCATTCCGCTTCCTTTTGAATTTCACCGTAAACCGCCTGTCTGGATAATTCCTTGAATACCATGTCCACAGGCACGTTGGCAGAAGCCATTGCGGAAATGAAGCTCATGGCGGATGAAATTCTCTTGTCAATATCTCTGCCCCTGCTCTTGGCCTTGCTGCCTGGCGAGCCCTTCATCAGTGTGAGGGCCATAATTGGTAAACCTATCGGCAGCGCAACCGCGAGAAGGATTCCGATTAGCATCATGTCAAGAAGGAAAGTTAAAATCACTGCCAGGACAATTCCCACCACTATGGCAACAATTGCCAACACCAAAGCGGTCATCTGGATATAGGCTACGTACTCCTCGGGGCGTATCTTCATGTGGGCTTTTAAGAGATTCTCTTCAAGTTCCTGGTCTTCGGTATATTTGGCCTTGACACGCTTACCCATAACGCGCCAGCTCAATTCCTGGAATGGAGAGAGTTTTATGTATTCGGGTACAGCACCTTTTGATAATCTAATCAAGTGAGGAGTATTGACCTCATGCCCCCTGGTCTTCTTGGTTTTAAGATGCTGGTCCTTGGTTTCCAATTTCTGGAAGGTGTCCTGTGTCTCATGTGCCAATTTCTGCACCTCCCTCATTTATCAGGAGCGAGTCTTCTGTAACCCAGCCCATTTCTTCTCTAACTTTCTGAATGGTTTCCATAGGTTCCTTGTAATATGCAACAACAAGATTTGAAATCTTGTAGAAGTCGGTGATATCCTTTTCCACCAAATATTTAACCATGTCCACGCGCCTTTTCATTTCCGCGTTCATTTCTTCATGGGTCATGTTCTTCATTTCCATTATCTGGTCAAGTATGAAACTGTGGCCCTTGTAGATGAATGAATCCGTACGTTGATTCCATTCGTAAACCATGTTGGTTATGACCTCGTTTGTTTCCGGTTCAAAACCGACAAGTTCAACAATCTGGACAATGCGCCTTACTATGCTGTCTCCGACTCGAACATGTTTCTGGATGATGACGAAATTCAGCGATGTCAGAAGAATCCTTGGAGTACTGATAGGCGGATTCTCCAACCTGTTAATCATGGATTTGACAGAATCAGCATGCATCGTGGAATAGGTTGTGTGACCAGTGGCCATGGCCTGGAACATGGTTGCGGTCTCCGCGCCTCTGACTTCTCCCACTATGATATATTCGGGCCTCTGCCTTAACGCGGCCCTGACAAGTTCGAACATGTCTATCTCGCCCGCAGCCTTGCCATGTTTGTCACGCTCTCCGACACCGGATCTGGTTGTACCTGGAATCCAGTTCTCGTGAGGCAGGTTGATTTCTCTCGTATCTTCCATGGTAATGACCTTGGCACCAGGTTTAATGAACAATGCCAGGGCGTTCAGTGTAGCTGTTTTTCCGGATGCGGTTCCACCGGCAATTATCATGGACTGGCCATGCTCGACCAGCATCCATGCATAGGCTACCATCTCCGGTGAAGCCGTATTGTAAGTAACAAGCTCGACCGGCGTGAAGGGCTTTTCCTTGTACCGTCTGATAGTAAACGAGGAACCGCGCGTCGTGACCTCGGTCCCATAGGTTGACTGGACCCTGTGGCCCTCGGTAGTTGTTCCGTCGAGAATCGGAACTGAGACAGACACCTGCTTTCCGCATCTCTGGCCAAGGTAGATCACGAAGTTGTTGAGGTCAGCTTCCTCCTCGAATTTAACGTCCGTCTTTATGGATTCGTATTTCTGGTGATAGACGAAAAGCGGAACGTTTGTTCCGTCACATGAGATATCTTCGATGTAGTTGTCACCCATGAGTGCGTCAACCGAACCATAGCCCACGAAATCACGAGTTATGTAATAATGGACCTTCTGAATAGTTGCGGGGTCAAGGCGCATCTCGCGGCTTTTTATGAAACTATCCACGCTCTTCTTGAGATACTGGCTCTTGTCCTTTATGGCCATCTTTTCCAATTCATATTCCAGGGTTCTCTGGAGCGAGTCTTTTATGAGTTTGAGTACTTCCTCCTCGTTGTCATCTAAGGAAGGTTCATGAACCTGATAAATGTACTCGGACCTGTCATTGTCATAAACAATTCTGGCATAGCAATACGAGTCATAAATCGTGTAAATTTCAATTTCATCGACCAGCGGGTCCGTGATATCTGGAATCGGGCAGATGGGCGAGCCCTTGCCCTCCTTCCATTTCTTTTCCAATGCGATGACACCCTTCGGAACCCTGACCTTGAGGGTCATTGACTTTTTCTTCAACATTTTTGCCATCAATGATTGTTTCATTCCCATGGTCAAACCTCCTAGACGGCCCCCGTTTCAGAGGTCGATACCTCAACATTCGCCACGGTCAGTGAAAATCGCATTATAATGGTTGGAACTATCCTCACACTTATCAGGTAGAGGTCGTCTATTGGGTCCGTGTTGGGTAATTTGGTGGATGTAATTGTATAATTAGTGCCCCATGCCATGCCTGCGCCTGCAAGCGTCTGGTTCAGGGATGTCATCCAGGCATCGGGATACCAGGTTGTTTGATTGATAAATAGGTTGGAGTACTTTGTTGGATCTCCCGTGGCGTTCACGTCGGTCAGGTTTGTGTATGTAGTTGTATATGTGGACATCATCGAGGTCTTGATACCTCTTGTTCCGAAGCCAATATAGTTAATGTCGTCGCCTCTGAGATCTATCTGGGTAAAGGAAATTTCGTAAGCATAAAGTCCAACTTGGTTGACTTTGAACTGTGGCGTTGCCTTCATGTACTCGCCGTCTGACTGCTTGATAATGAGCGCGTCATTCTCATAAGCCAGTTCCTGGGGAATGTAATACCTGTTTCCGGCGTAGAGCTTGATTGTGCCCCCAGTATTTGTTGTATAATTGATAATGGAGTCACCATCTCCGAAGCAGAAGCTCACATTATTGTAACTGAGCGACCTGTAAATGGATAATGTTCCGGCGGTTTGAGCTGCAAACATGGGAATACCGTCGGCTCCCAGCTTAATCGGGGAGAACATCGACACTGTTGATGTTCCCTGAAGGGTTCCGACAAGCACCTGCATATCGATTGCCTGCTTGAGGGATGCAAACTGACCATAGGCGTCTGCCATGTGGCTGGCCTCGTTCTCTTCCATCCAGACTGGGACATATTGACTTGTGAACATAGATAGAAATGCCAAAAACACCATTAGAGCCATGATGGTACCTACGGTGGATGCTACGCCTTCGTTATCCCACTTCTTGTGTGGTTTCAGCCGGGTAACTCTACGGGTGTCGTTACTTAGGTCTGAGCTTCCGGTCATCTGGGAAAAAGCTGTCCTCAACATCCTCTCGCTCCAATTAATAGTAACAATATATATATAACTGTCGCTGGTAAAAAGGTTTCCATTGAGGCATACCCATTAATTTCATAATCTTCATTTTCCTCTGCTGATTTTTGACTGTTTAATAAACAATCGGTAATGTCCTAAATTAGATACCTTAATATATTGCAATCGCAATATCCTCTCTCGGTGATTGTCTGGCGCGGCCCAGAGGGATAACAGATGTTACCTGCCCTAATCCAAGGTGTAGGTATCATCATAAGGAAAATGGAAAAGATATAATCAAAAAGGGGAAGAACAGAGCAGACCACCAACGATATTTTTGTCTGCGATGTAACA
>JAUSPR010000117.1 GCA_030655715.1 Thermoplasmata archaeon | reverse complement strand
TTATAATAGACAAGCCAGGCGGTAATGGTTTCCAGAGCCTTTTAACAAACGATATCGTTAATGTTGAGGATGGAAAATGTGTATACACACATCTTCCTGATAATGATGCCAGAATAATCGACGATTTAATAGTTACTAAATTAGGAAATGGAAGATATTTCTGCGTTCCCAATGCTTCTATGATAGATATTGATGGTAACTGGATGAGGGAGAATGCAGATATTGAATTGATTGATCTGTCTTCCGAATTATCATGTCTGGCTGTTCAGGGACCACATGCAAGAAAGTTGGTAGCTAAGGTTCTGGGTGATCATACAAATACCATTGGCAAATTCGAAGCCAAGATTTTCGATTACTCAACAAAGAAAATGATGCAATTTACCGACTTGACAAAAGATAGTGTGAAGAAGAGCATTGGTGTTGTTTCAGGTACGGGATATACAGGCGAGGATGGCTTCGAACTCATTATTCCGAACAACCTTGCCCCGGCTCTCTGGGATGAACTGATGAAAACCGATATAGGCTCAGAGATCCTTCCAATTGGACTGGGCGCCAGGGATACATTACGTCTGGAAGCCGGTTTCCTCCTATCAGGCCAGGATTTTTCACGCGACAGAACCACCATCGAAACCAACTGTTCCTGGGTGATTAAGTGGGACCATGAATTCATGGGTAAAACGGTTCTCCAGAAAATGAAGGAAGAAAAAACCCATGAAAAAATGATAGGCATAGTTCTCGAAGGTCGTGCACCTGCCCGTCCGGGCAGCAAGGTCCGACTCGCAGATTCTCCACACGAAATAGTGGGGTCGGTCTCTTCTGGTAATTTCGCGCCCTCACTAGGGAAAGGAATTGCCCTGGCCTATCTGAAAAGGCAGTATGCGAAACCCGGGATTAATGTGTTTCTCGAGTATCATGGAAGGGAATTGAAGGGCATTACAACCAAGACACCTTTCCTCACCAAAGCCTAGTCGATTGGTCATAGGTTAAATATTATCAAACTGATATACCACCGAAAGGGAGATTATGCTATGCCAAAAAAATTGGAAGACGAATTGAAAGAAGTGGTCATGTTACCGGGCGTTTCCGGTTACGAGGACGAAGTCAGAAATTATATCAGAAAGTACATTGGAAAGCCAATGAGAGAGGATGCCATGGGCAACCTCATCCTGGACCTGGGTACGGGAAAAGGCCCATCGCTGGCAATTGTCGCACACATGGATGAAGTTGGCCTCATTGTCTCCAACATCCTGGATGACGGCAATATCAAGTTCAAGGTCATCGGCGGGATTTACGACCAGATGTTGGCAGCGCGGCCGGTCGAGGTCCACACTGCCAAGGGCATTGTCAGAGGCGCAATCGGTTACAATGCTCCACATCTGAGCGTGGGAAGGGACGCTAAGGACGTCATAACCTGGGACAAGCTGGTCATTGACATCGGCACCCGTTCGAGGAAAGAGGCCGAAGTGCTCGGCGTGAAGTTCCTTGACCCTGTGGTGATAAAGAAAGAGTTCTTCACTGTCAACAAGAAAATGGTCTGCTCCCGTGCACTGGACAACAGGGTCGGCGTCACCGCACTTCTGAAGGTTTTCGACAATTTGAAAAACACCAAGTTCAATGGAAAAGTAAGTTTAATCTGGACAGTGCAGGAAGAGATAGGTCTCAGGGGCGCGAATGTCATAGCCAATACCATGAATTTCGATTATGTAATTGCACTTGACACATATTCCACCACGGACTGCCCGGGCCTGGAGAAGTTCTATCAGCCAGTGTTCCTCGGGAAAGGACCGGTGCTAAGAATGGTTGATGTCAGGATGATAGCCAGTCCCAAGTTCAGAAAGCGAATTGAGGCCGTGGCCAAGAAGGAAAAGATACCGCTCCAGTTCGGCGTTACGGGCGGAAGCACGGACGGTGCAATAATCCAAACCTCCGGCGCGATAACCATGCCGATTGGCATCCCGATGAGGTACACGCACAGCTCAACAGAAATCGTCCACATGGAAGATCTGGCCAATCTCATCAAGCTCCTGACCGCAACAGCCAAGGACATTCAGAAATAGGGCAATGCATACAATGACTGACACAAAATCAGCCAAGGAACAGAACCTCATCGATGCCCTCCGGGCCATGCCAAGTTGCCTCATTGCATTTTCTGGCGGCCTGGACAGCACATACCTGGGAATCATGGCCAGCAAATATGTACCTGATCGGGTTGTTTGTGCGATCATAGATGACGCTTCCACGCCTTCAGGGGACCTGGAATCAGCCAAGAAAATTGCCAGCCAGCATGATCTGAAATTGATAATAATAAAATCCGAAATTCACGTCGACGTTCGGAATAATTCCAGAGATAGATGCTACATTTGTAAGCAATGCCTTTTCCAGAAACTGGAGGCGCTCAGGCAAAAGGAGAATTTATCGGCTATTTTGGACGGCGAGAACGCGTCCGATTCCTTGGATGATAGACCGGGCTCAAAAGCAGCCAGGGAACTGGGCATAATCTCACCCCTAATGGATGCAAGCCTCACCAAGGACGACATACGCGAGCTTGCTAGGGCCATGGACCTTGAGGCCTGGGAAAGGCCGCAATCCGCTTGTTTATCTTCCAGGGTTCCGTTTGGAACTCCCATCGAGGATGCTGTCCTTAAAAGAGTGGATAAAACCGAGCAATTTATACGCTCGAAAGGTATCAGGATGATTCGTGCCAGGGTTGAAGGCCAAGGCACAAGACTTGAGCTGGGCCAGGCCGAAAATACCCCAGAGAACCGCGCTATGTTGAAAGTCCTGGAACTAGAGATAAAATCGCTCGGTTGGGAGAGCGTCGAGATAGACCTGACCGGATATGTTCCGGCAGGCCTCAGGAGAAAGAATTATGGCAAGTGAACCGGTACATGCGGACCACCAGAGAGGCAAGAGGAACGGCATACCAGAAGCAGTTCTAGCCATCAACAAATCAGATGAGAATCTTGTGAAGGCCGTGACCAAGCTTCTGGAGCATCACTCTGTGATAGTAACAAAACTTACAGAGGCCCAGGTCAGGCACATAAAATCTGAATTCAAGGAAGCCATTATGAACACCCAAGGCGGCACAGCCATAATCGGCGGTCCATGGGACCATGATGTCGGCAGATGCACGATAGTCACCGCGGGAACTTCCGACATACCAATTGCCGAGGAAGCAGCCAGCACTCTGGAATATTTTGGAATTGAGCCAGTCCGCGCCTATGACAAGGGCGTTGCAGGCCTCCACAGGTCCACAAGCATCGTTGAGATGCTGAACGCTGACCCAGGCATGGGCGTGATAGTGATAGCAGGCATGGAGGGCGCGCTGCCCAGCCACATAGCCACCCAGGTGAAGCAGCCAGTCATCGCCGTGCCCACGTCAGTCGGTTACGGCAGCAATTTCGAAGGTTTATCGGCATTGCTGGGCATGCTGAACAGCTGCGTGCCAGGTATTTCGGTGGTCAACATCGATAATGGGTTTGGGGCGGCATGCGCGGTTTATCGGGCGATGAAGACGTACGGGTCTGTTTGAGGGGACAGGGCTGAAATCGTCTGAAAAAGGGCCTGACCAAAAACTTTACCAGGCACCGACCTCTGCCATCATGCCCCGGTTGTGAGGCCGGGGTTGTGGGCCAGATTAATTGAATCTGGCTATGTGACCGATTCCGTTTCTCATCCTCTCAGAAACCTCGCCTGTTTTAATCGGCATCCAAAGTCCTTTGGGACATTTGGAACGGATGATACTATGGCGAAGGACATGAAACCCAACACCCAGCCAACCAGATTAGATTTTCGAGCAGGCTCACCAGAGCTTTTTCTATTGATGAATTTTTCTTTTTGGCGACGGTGAGCCAGCACAAAAATCTTACAAAAAGAAAAACTCGCGGGGAGGGGTCTAAATCAGCATAATATGCGGCTCAGGGGCTAGGGCACCTGGCCAACCGTCTAAACCAAGTCCTGGAGATCGGGATGCAAAAACCCAAGGGTGGCGTCTGTTGCGAGATTGTCTGGTTGGCCGGGTGCTGTTAACCTCCCCGCCCTTCGCTGCGCTCAGACGGGGCTTCCCAGTAAGCAGATAGAATGCCTCGTGTTTCCAGAATGGACGGTCAATTCAATCGAATTTCTCAAATTCGATTGAACAAACCCCGCCCTCAAGCTATCAAAACAATCTTATCCAGGCGAGGCATGATGGGGTTGGCCATCATTCAAGCCGCGTCTTTTGGTTGGCGCAATTCTGACACCTCTCTCCGAATGTCCATCAGGCTTCGGATGCTGATAAAAATCTCCAGCGCTCGCGCTATTCATCAAAAAATGATAAATACGTTCGATGACAATTAGTGCCTGATCACCGTTTATAACTCAGGATTTGTTGTGCACACATTTTCGGTGTCCGTAAGACACCACGCATCGTTTGTAACCAGATGCGTCCCGAAGGACACATCGTGTCGCAATTGACACGTTTGTAGACGTAATAGGTATAGGGGGAAACTGGTATCTCGCCCGAAGGCGTTCAACCAGTGACCCGTTTATCACACAAGACTTGTGATGGAGGTTCTCCTTCCCATTTCTGGGGAGGTGATCGTATTGCATTTCGTCACGTTCCGAAGAACATATCTCAACGCAATCCTTTTCCTCCTACATATCCTGTATGATTGGTATATTACGTAGGAGGTGATCCATCTGCAGGTTCCCCTACAGATACCTTGTACGACTTAACCCTCCTTGCTGAACCCAAGTTCAAGCACTCCAAAAAGAGTACCTTCACTCAGACCCAACTCGGGTGGTTTGACGGGCGGTGTGTGCAAAGAGCAGGGGCATATTCACCGCGGGATGTTGACCCGCGATTACTACGGAATCCAGCTTCGTGAGGGCGAGTTACAGCCCTCAGTCCGAACTACGAATAGGTTTCGGGGTTCGCTTTACCTTTCGGTATCGCATCCCATTGTCCTATCCTTTGTAGCGCGCGTGTAGCCCGGGAGATTCGGGGCATACTGACCTACCGTTGACCTCTCCTTCCTCTGACTTAGCGCCAGCGGTCCCCCTAATGTGCGCCCACTCCGGAGAATGGGTTGGCAATTAAGGGCGAGGGTCTCGTTCGTTATCTGACTTAACAGAACGCCTTACGGTACGAACTGACGATGGCCATGCACCACCTCTCGAAAAATCAGGTAAGGTCGTCAGCCTGACCTTCATGTAATCGTCGCTCCCGGTGAGTTTTCCGGCGTTGAATCCAATTGAACCGCACGCTCCTCCCGTTGCAGTGCTCTCCCGCCAATTCCTTTAAGTTTCATCCTTGCGGACGTACTCCCCAAGCGGCAGGCTTAACATCTTCACTCCGGCACTGGGCACCCTCGTAGGGTCCCCAACACCAAGCCTGCAGCGTTTACGCCCTGGACTACCCGGGTATCTAATCCGGTTTGCGCCCCAGGGTTTCGTCCCTTACCGTCGGATCCGTTCTAGTCAGACGCCTTCGCCACTGGTGGTCCTCCAAGGATTACAGGATTTAGCCCCTACCCCTGGAGTACCTCTGACCTCTCCCGGTCCCAAGTCTGGCAGTCCCCTCGGTGTTCGAACAGTTAAG
>JAUSPR010000108.1 GCA_030655715.1 Thermoplasmata archaeon | reverse complement strand
TCACCTTCCTCGGGATTCATACTACCGATTATTATAAACTCAGAGGGATAATTTAAACTGATGCCTTCTCTTTCGATGGTGACCATGCCCATTGCTGCAGCGTCCAGCAGCACGTCGACCACGTTATCTTCGAGAAGATTTATCTCGTCAACATAGAGAATTCCCCTGTGGGCCTCAGCCAAAAGTCCAGGCTCGAAAGACCGCACTCCTTCATTCAAAATTCTCTCGATGTCGATGCTGCCCACCAATCTGTCTTCCGTGATATTCAAGGGCAAGTCAACAATTTTAGTCGGAGCTTTTATTGCCTTGATCGAACCTTTTTCCTGAAGTGCCTTGCAATCATTGCAGAATTTGTCAGGTTTTTTGGGATTACAGTTATATTTGCATCCCTCAACAATTTCTATTGGCGGAAGTATGTCAACCAAAGATCTAACTGCGATGGACTTACCAGTGCCCTTCTCGCCGCGAATTAATACGCCACCAACCTTGGGATTGACAACATTGAGAATCAACGCCCTTTTCAGAACTTCCTGGCCTACAATGGCAGTGAAAGGGTAATCGGTTTTCTTCGCCTTCATTCTGGGGACTTCGGGTGCTTTTCCTTCAGCCATCTGAACTCAGCCCTCCAGCTCCGCCTCTCTGGATTTGACAAGTTTCAGGATGCTTTCCTCGTTGAACTCCTCTTCTTCTGACGGCCGCCGTCTCATCCTGTGAGGCAACGCCATTGCTGCGGCTGATGCTACATCCTCTGCGGTTGTTTCCAGCCTTCCTTCATACGAGGCATTCGCCCTGGCAGCCCTTTCGATGATAATATCTGCTCTATGTCCGTCCACATCAAAGTCCAGACATATCTGGGCTATCAATTTGTAAATTCTGGGCGGGGTCGTTACATTGGCAATTAATCCTCTCGCTTTGTCAATCTTGGCCCTGAGTTCTACGCGTTCACCGTCAAATTTCTCTCTGAACCCGTCAGGGTTGGAAGTGAATTCTTCTCTCCTTTTGACAATTTGAATTCTCTGTTCCACATCCTTGATTCCGACAACATCGCATTGCAACGCCAATCTGTCAAGTATCTGGGGTCTCAACTCGCCTTCCTCGGGATTCATGCTTCCCACAATGATGAACCTGGACGGATGGCTGATACTCATTCCCTCGCGCTCGATGGTCACGACCCCGGAGGATGCGGCGTCAAGCAATATATCCACAATATAATCGTCCAGCAGGTTGATCTCATCGACATACAGAATGCCACGATGGGCTTCAGCGAGGATACCGGGCTCGAATGATTTCTCCCCGGCTGCCAGTATGCGCTCGATGTCAATGCTTCCTACCAACCGGTCTTCCGTAATGTTCAAAGGCAGGTCCACAACCTGAACCGGACGCCGGAATGTCTCCAGCTTTCCAACTTCATGCCTGGCCTTGCATTCCGCACAGAACTTGTCAGGTTCCTTGGGGTCGCAGTTGAATTTGCATCCTGTAACTTCTATGTCGGGTAACACTTCCGCAAGACCTCTGACGGAAACAGACTTTCCAGTTCCCTTCTGTCCCCTGATTAGAACTCCGCCCACCTCGGGATAGACTGCGTTTAGCACCAGTGCGCGCTTCATCTTGACCTGGCCCACCATGGCGGCGAACGGGAAAAGAACGCGTTTCTGCTTGCCGCGATCCAGCATCTTGGCCGCAGCTTCTTTCAGTTTGAGACGGTCCTGTTCCTCGAACCTCTGCCTCATCTGGCTTTCCAGTTCAGTCTTGAGAGACATCATCTCCTGTTCCTTCATGCGCAATTTCTCTCGTGTTTCATCGAACAGGTTCTTCTGGATCTCCAGCTCATTTGTGGATTTTATGAGCGCCTCTTCCTTCATGCGAAGCTTCTCTTCCTCTTCCAGCATCAGGTCGCCAGCGCGCTTTTCCAGCTCGGTCTGAATGAGGCTTTCCATTTCATCTTCTTTCATGCGAAGCTTTTCCTCTTCCTCCATCATCTGTTGGGTCTTGAGGTCCAGCTCGGATTTGATTGAGGAAATTTCTTCTTCCTTGAGACGCAGTTTTTCCTCTTCCATCTGTATCTGCTCGTTGAGGCTTTCCAGCTTAGTCTTGATGTCGTCTATCTCGTCGTCCTTCATCTTCAGCTTCTCTTCCTCTTCCTCTATCATTTTCTGGTATTCATCTTCCAGGTTCTGCTGAATTTCCAGCTTCTCCTGCTCCTTCTCCAGGAAAATTTCGAACTCGTCCCTTTTCTGGGTTTCGAGGACGACTGGATACCAGATAATACATAGAATGTCAAGAACCAACATCAGGATAAGAAGAGTTAGCAATACCAGTATCAAAATCAGGTCGATTCCAACAAATGTACTGTAATGGGAGGCATCGATTCCAAGTGCCAGTATCATTATGCCTGTCGGTATAAGGGAAAGCATGAGATTCAGCTTTCTGTCCCAGAGATGAAGAACCAGGGCCGACATGGTCAGCAGAACCCCAAACAATAGAACAGGCACACTGGTAATTTCGTCAAGCGTCGCAGTGAAATTGAAATAAATTGCATTGGGGACATCTGTTCCTGTAGTAAAATTGGCTATAGTGAATATGAATTCCATGAGCACGAAAATAGCCAGAAACACGAAGAAAAATAATGTAATAAGGCTCAGGTTGTAATAGCTCATTATTCCGGATTGTCTCTCCTTGGCCAGCTCCTCACGGATCAGCTCTTTCTTGGCTTCCTTCTCCATCCGTTTTTCTTCATTGTCTTCAGCCTCATCAAGGATATAGCCCCCAATCGGACCGAAACCATTGCCCATCCTGACCTTGTCAAGGCGCTTCTCGAATTCATCCTCTGTAATCTCGCCTTTCTTGAGTTGTTTCTCCAGGTCCCTCTGTTCCCTGTTGAGCTTCTTGAGCATGATTTTCTTCTCTTTCTCGGAAAGCTTGCCATTCTGCCCGAGTTCTGCGGCCTCAAGGTCCTTGCTCTCTGCTTCTTCTAGAACATAGCCTCCAATTGGGCCAAAGCCATTGCCCATGCGTATCTCATCAAGGCGTTTTGCGAATTCTTCTTCTGTAATCTCCTTCTTCTTCAACTTTTTCTCAAGTTCTTTCTGTTCCTTGAGCAATTTTTTGAGCATGGCTTTCTTTTCCTTTTCGGTAAGCTTGCCATTTTGTCCGAGTTCTGCGGATTCCAGGTTCGGCGCTGCATCCTTGGATTCAGGTTCCTCATTAATTTGAGGGCCGACAGGTTCTGGCATGACTGCGGTTGGAGCTTCTTCTGGAACAGGCTCTGGCTTGTACATCTTCAAATCAGTATAACAATGTGGACAAATATCGGCCAGCTTGTCAATGCCCATGGCGCAGGCCGCGCATGGGACAAGATAATCAGTGCTGGCATTGCAACTGGGGCACTCTGAGGTGCCTTTGCTTACAGCGTTCTTACATTTGGGGCAGAGGAAATCACCCTCTTCCAGTTCGATTTCTTCAGGCTCTTCCTCGATTTCTTCCGCGTTTTCCTCGGAATCTTCCTGAATTTCTTCTTCAGTGTCAATATCCACACCAGTCTCGCCGCCTATAGCCCCAGTATCCCAATCGTCAGTTGAGCCATCTTCTTCATTGACTGATTCTGGAGGGATAACAGTTTCAGAATCTTCAAGTTCATCCAGTTCCAGTTCTTTTAAATCATCGTCAGCTTGAGATTCGGCAGGGGCATCTGTGGGCGATAGCTCTTCAACTGATTGCTCGACAACAGGCAGCTCAGCTCCACAAACAGAACATATTGTTTGCTCGTCATCGACCGTGACGCTCTGGCAGATATCGCATTGTCTGTCCATTTATTACTCCTATTCTTCTCCTGAAGATGCATGACTGGCTTCAACAGCTCTTGCCAGCTTATTATTTTTAAATCTTCTGTAAACCAGGATTCCGGCTGCTCCTATTGCTATTAATGTGGAGAGACTAATTGGAATTGCCACATTCTCCCATTCCGGCGCTGGCGTATATTCGGCGGAGAATGGGCCAGTGTATTCACAGGTTAACTGGCCTTTGTCCATTCCTAGAATATTGATGCTTTGGCCGGAAAATTTATGGAATGCAAAGCTCACCCTGAGGCCAATCTCCATCACCGCATTTTCCGGATTCCATGGGGCAACCGGAATCGGTGTCCAGGTTGACTGGGTTCCATCAAGGTATGTACCGACAGTCTCGTTCCAGATGATGGTAGCGACGGAAGTTGAGCCGAGATTGGTATACTGCATGTAATTTACCTGACTGATTGGACGGTCCTGCCCATCAAAAATTGTAACATTGATAGAGAATATATCGTTCCAGCCATTGAGGTCCCTGATTTCAACATTTACGAAGGTCACATCATCTACTTCGAGAATTGAGATGTCCATGAATGACGGTCCGTCATTATCCACACCGATGCCGCCCGTTTGGGCAGTGGAAAAGCCAGCTTCGATGACAACTAATAGCAGAAGCATTGCAACAAGCACTGAAAAGCCCCTCCCAAAGTGTGGACTCAGGTTCATTATGATTCGCTCCCTCCTTTGGTGAATTGGGCAGAATGCCTTTCTTTGTGTAAATTGGCTTTGTTTTTATGCATAATCACTGCTTCCTCTGTTTTCTGGCTCTTTCTTTTTTCTTCCGGATATTGTCCTCAAGTTCCTTGCGTCTTTCTTCCTCGGTTTTCTTATAGGTTCTGAAAAGCAAAATGCCAATGACGATGAACACGACAATCAGGATGATTATGACAATCACGCTTGGCTGAGTCATTGGGTTTACAGTCACTTCCGCGGTTGCTGAAACCACGACAGTGCTGGTGAATCGACCTGTTCCGGCATTATCGGCCAGCCTAAGATCGAAATTTGCATAAGCGAGCATCGAAGGTTGTTTCCAGGGAGGCTGGGAAGAGCAGGTAATATTGACAATAACCTGCTGTTCAGTATTGTCAGTCAGGGAAAATACCAACTCGTCTTCTGTTCTCTCTCCCTGGTTGAAGAAATGGTCAAAGGTAAGATTGGTCATGTCATGATTTAGGAAGATGGTCTTGTTGCCAGTCAGGTACATATCCAGGGAAAGGGTTTGTTTGTAAGCCGATGTATAGAATGTCTTGTATTGGACAGAAACCCCGTCCATCTGAA
The DNA here is from genome assembly GCA_030655715.1 of Thermoplasmata archaeon. Taxonomy (GTDB): domain Archaea; phylum Thermoplasmatota; class Thermoplasmata; order SG8-5; family SG8-5; genus UBA147. The sequence continues at coordinate 3,493 of JAUSPR010000108.1, read as the reverse complement.
AAACCTCGTATCCTGGCCGTGCGACAGTAACCACAATATCAAATGTGGTTTGAGGGGTAATTTTGGTGGTTACTGTGCCTGGAGTCATTAATAACTGCGGATCCCCATTTATGTAACCCTTCACTGAGGATTTCCTCGGGCTCCAGGACTGTGCCTGGAAATCAATAAAGTGCCTTCTTTCCTCATTTGGTACAAAAGTACCCGTTGTGTTCGTGGAAAGGAATGAATTGGCGGAACCGAAGGCATTCAGGCTCTCGAAAGTGATTGTTAAAATAAGTGGCACATTCCCTATGTTCTTGGTAGTGAGATAGGTGGAATTCACTGCATCATCTGACTTCCAAGAACTAATGTATCCAGTGCCGTAGGGAATCACACGGAAATAGAACGTAGGGGCAGACATTGAAATTCCAGCCCATGGAGTTTCAATTGTAATCAGCTTATCAATAATGGAGATGTCATTCGAGTAGGTTATGAAGCACCAGGTGCTAGCAATTGCGGTCGCGTCCACTGCGATGTTAAAGCATAATGAAAGCCCATAACTGGCAGAATCATTTTTCAGATAATAATTAGTATAAAGGTCGTCAGTCCAGATGCCAGCTTTGTAACTCCAGGAATAATTGTTTGTGCGATTACTGATTGAATAACCAGACTGAAGGTAGGCCTTTATAGTAACATTGTCGGATATCGCAGGCAAAACTATTGTGACATTATGAATAACGCCAGCAACCATATTGTTGGTTCTCTCGACATCATTCATCTTTATTGTCATCGTGGCAGTGGCCTGTGCCTCGGAGTTGATGTGCAATGGCAGTGTTATCAACATTATTACAATGAGCAGCCCTACAAACCTAAGCCTCATCCGGGACCTCCCTTTGCCTGTGTAAAGCCTTATACAATATATTCCTTTTGCTTATAGAGAATAAAGTTGACGATTCTTCAAACGTACACTGGTTCAAAATGTGTTAAAAATTAATTTGATAAGGGATTTTATGTTCTGCCATGATTTATGCGAGGTGGAAGGCCAGAGGCTCAGTTTTTCGAATTAACAAACCCCTCTATGACATGTCATATAGCGGGCGCGGTATATTATTTTATGTCCTGCCTATGCGTTTCTTCAATGAGAGACCCCTACCTTTTTTGAAATTCAGCCTGGCTGTGAGTATTTTCTCAGATGAGAAGAACCATGAGGCAATGTAAATGATGACACCCGTGAAAATTATCTGATATACAATTCCAAACAGGATGATAGTGAACTCACCCGTATACATGGCCTTGGCTGCGAGAACCGGGTAGGTGAACGGAATCGCGAGAATAAAGCCTTGTGCAATACCGGGAAGCTGGCTTATGTCCAGGAACATTAGTATCAAGGCAGGAATAAAAATGGGAACATAGATAACACCAAGCAAGGCCTGGGCGCTTCTGACATCTTCGGTGAAGGATGCGACCAATACCGAGAGAGACAGAGCTGAAACCAGGCTCAGGAATAATGTCACCAGTAAAATCACTATGCCAATCGGAGATGGTGCGAGTCCAATCGCCGCAAGGTCCAAGGAGCTTCCATCGGAGGCCAGAGAACTCATGCTGGAAATGTAATATGAAAAGCCGAGCATATAGGCCACTACCGCAATCGCGGAAATCACCACGACGCCGGCAATCTTTCCAAAGAGAATCGTACTCCTTGGAACGGGAGTAGTAAGCAGGGTTTCAAGGGTTTTCTCCTCCTTTTCCATTGCCACGGAAGTTGCAGCCAGCTGGGCCGCCATGATTAGCAGAATCATGAGAACCATGGGAATCATCAGCGTCTGGGTCATCATCTGGTTTGTGATTTCAGAAGGAGAGTTACTCACAACTCCACCGTCTATCACAGAAAGGCTTCCAACATACACTGGATTCTTTACCTCTGTTGTGTCCAGGCCGGGAAACGACCCGGCTATTCTTTCATCCAAAATTGTTTCTTGGTATTCATTGACATAACTGGCAATGACATCCGATGGCAGGCTTTCTGCAATGGAGTATGTCTCCAGAGGCGTATACAATATGACAAGCGCACTGCCATTGGATTCGATAGCATTAGTAAAATTGGCCTGGATGACCATAAAAAGGTCTGTCGGATAAACAGTGCCATTGAGCATCAGGTTCAGATCATTGACATTGTAATAGGACTCGTTTACGCCATGAGAGACAAGATGGCTTACCAGAGCCTCTGACCTGTTGCCATTATCCATATTGACTACACCGAGATTTATGCGGCTGACCGAGTCCTCAATTGACGATACCGAAGCGCTCATTGCTGTGCCCATGAGCGGAAAAATCAATACTGGCACGATAATCATGCCCAGCAGGAGCCGCGGGTCCCTAATCATCTCCAGTACCTCTTTTTTAATTATTTTTGCTAATGCACTGGCCATCAAGACTCACTCCCCATCTGAGGTAATGCCGAACCGGTTGCCTTGATGAAAACCTCTTCAAGATTGATGGCACTGTATTTGGAAATAAGTTCCGCAGGGGTGCCAATATCAATTAACCGGCCTTCGTCCAAAAGGCAAACCCTGTCGCAGAGATATTCTACCTCCAACATATTGTGGCTTGACAGAAGAACAGTGATTCCTTTCTCCCTGACATAATCCTTGATTATCCCCCGGACATAGTATGCATGTTTCACATCCAGACCGCTTGCTGGCTCGTCCAGTACCGCAAGTCTAGGTTTGCTCATCAGGGCTCTGGCAATCAGGAGTTTTCTTCTCATTCCCTTGCTGTACTCCTTTGTGCGGTCGTCAATTCTCTCGCCAAGGCCGGCAAGGTCAATTCCTCTCTTCACAATGTCTGAGGCGCTCTCCTCATTCGGGAGACCGAGAAGGCCTGCCATGAACTCAAGATATTCCCTACCAGTGAGCTGCTTGTAGGAGCCAGCTTCTTCCGGGAGGTAGGAAATCATCTTCCTGATTTCCTCTGGATTCCGGGTCACGTCCACGCCGAAAACCTTGGCCGAGCCAGAGGTGGCTGTGAGCAATGTTGTGATAATTTTGAGGGTTGTGGACTTCCCCGCGCCGTTTGGACCGATAATGCCGAAAATCTCACCCTGGTTAATGTCAATTGAGAGGTCTGAGAGGGCAATCACATTTTTGTAATGCTTTGACAGGTTTTTTATCTCCACTGCAATTGACATAGGAATCCCTGTTTTATCCCCTACCCGATATTTATAATTTTGGAGAGAATACCTACCCAAAGCATCGGAAACGTTTTAATAATTCAACCATTCACCCCCCTCTGCGAGGAAAAACATGAAACGAAGCTCGAGAGTCTGGAAAAAGCGCGGATCACAGCGCTGGAAATGGCGAAAAAAGAAAATGAGACGCCGAAAGAGAGCGCAGAAGATGCGTAAGGCATAGGCTTAGCCTTATCCGGATTCGGAAACTTCCCATGTGGGAGTATGGGGTAACACGGTATCCTTGCTGGCTCCAGTTACAGGGATGATTACCATAGGTATTCTGAG
>JAUSPR010000100.1 GCA_030655715.1 Thermoplasmata archaeon | reverse complement strand
ACATCGCTGCCGTGGTGAAAGAGCTTCAGTCCTGCATCGGCCTGAAGGCCGAGAAATTCTTCCTTCTGAATCATAGAGATTTATTCTTCAGGTTGACCGGTATCGGTGAGAAAAAATCCATCACAATTAACCTGGCACACGGTATCTGGCTGGAGGACGGTTTCAGAACGACGACCGACTCAGACCCACCAACATTCGCGATGGTGCTCCGCAAATACCTTTCAGGCAGTACCTTAAAATCGATTAGCCAGCACGGTTTCGACAGGATAGTGAGGTTCGAGTTTGACTCGGAGCCGGCATTCACATTGGTTGCTGAACTGTTCGGTTCAGGAAATATCATACTCCTGCAAGGCACCAAGATTCATCAACCTCTTACTTCCAAGTCATGGAAGGCCAGGGATGTCAAAGCCGGCAGGGAATATATGTTTCCACCGGAAAGCCAGGATCCGTTCACCCTGGACCTGGATTCTCTCACCCAGGTAATTCGCAGTTCTGGAAAGGACCTGGTTCGATGCCTGGCAACAGAATTGAACCTTGGCGGTGTCTATGCTGAGGATGTCTGCGCCAGCCTGGGCCGCGAGAAGGCCGACAAGGCAGCGGAACTTTCGGACGAGGAAATCGAGGAAGTGCTGGACATAATCAGCTCCTTCAAAACCAGTCTGGAGAATCATGCGCCCCATATCCTTCTGAACCCTGATGGACTTCAAACAGACGTTCTTCCATTCGAGCTTTTGATACATGAGAGCCTAGATAAGAAAGAATATCCGGGTTTCAGCCTGGCAGCCAAAGATTATTTTGCCAATCTTACACCTGAGCCACTAGGCCCGAAGAAGAGCGGCAGGGAATTGCAGCTGGAAAGGCAGCTGGTCAGTCAGAAAGAGGCGCTTGAAGGCCTGGAGATACATGCAACAGAATGCCAGGAACTTGGGGACCTGCTCTATGCCAACTATGGCATGCTGGATCTCATTTTGAAGAATACTGCAAAATTACTTGCGGGTGGGAATTGGCAAGCAGTAAAAACTGAAATTGAGGCAATGGAAAATGTCATCTCATTTGACCCAACTGAGGGATATATCACTGTTCGAATATCCGAGGATTCGGAGGCAAAGCTGGATGTCAGGAACAACTTGAATGAAAATGCCGCGGAACTTTATGACAAATCGAAAAAATCCAAACAGAAGGCCGAAGGCGCCAAGGAAGCAATCCTGGACACCCAGATACTTCTGAAGGCTGTGAAGAAGGCCGGCGAAATAGCCAGGTCGCCAACCACTAAAAAACCGACCAAAAAGTTTTGGTTCGACAAGTTTCGTTGGTTCCTTTCAAGCGAGAATTTCATAGTGGTTGGAGGAAGGGACACGAGGACTAACGACCTGGTGGTGAAAAAACATCTCAAGGACGGTGACCTTTATGCTCATGCAGATGCAAATGGCGCGCCAAGTATCGTGATAAAGGAAGGTGCCAGCGCGACCGAGGCAACCCTGGAAGAGGCCTGCACCTTTGCGGTATCCTTTTCAAGAGCCTGGAAGGGAAAGCTGGCTTCGGGAAGCGCCTATTGGGTTACACCGGACCAGGTATCCAAGACCCCGCAACCCGGAGAATTTGTTCCAAAGGGCGCATTCATTATCAGGGGAAAGCGGAATTACTCCAAGAAAATTGATATAATACTGGCAATTGCCATGGTGAACATCCAGGGTGCAGACAAGGTCATGTGCGGACCTGTTACCGCGATAAAGGCACATGCGACCGAATACATAACATTCGAACCAGGCGATGAGAAACGCTCGAATTTTGCTAAAGAACTTTCAGACAAGTACAATGTCCCCATCGAAGAGATAGACCGCGCATTGCCCCCCGGAGATATCAGTGTAGTGAAAGATTAGTGTCGAACGGTCAAGAAAATACCGCCAAGCACCGTTCAAATTATTGCATTTGAAATCAAAGCCAAATGGCTTTGATAATCAGGTGCTTGGCCCATACTTCTAAACTTCCAGCCCTGGCAACAAACGTTAGCTATTTTTGAGGCTGGTAGTTTAGGTAGAGGCTATTTGCTCGGTGACTTCAAGGCATTTTCTCAGTGTTTGAACTGAATTGGCAATATCTCCAGATTCGAGAAGTTCCTTCGAAGTGGTTATAAGATCGACAGCAGACGTGACATCCTTTCCAGTGCTCTTGAGGTCACGAAGAACGCTAGCCAGGTTATCAATATCACCCATAATTTTCCTGTTGAATTCAGCTTCGGCGAATTCAATGCCTTCATCCATCAACTGGATAGCAATTTTTAACTCGCCCTGCTTGCTTTCAGTGACTGCACGACTCACCAGTTTCTTTGCATGGTTGATGTCCACATTCATATTTTTGGCCAATGAAAGGTAAGGTTTCACATGCGATGCACGTTTGGAAAGTTCCTTCTTGAGTTCGGCATCTGTCATTGTGCCATAATTGGGTTTTTCGGATTGCTGCTTCTCGTAATCCATGGCTAGCTCGGAAAATTCATCCGTGGTCTCCGGCTTTATAATTTCAGGTTCAGGAGTTGGCTGAACGGATAAATCCGGTTCTGCCATTTTCATGGACGTAGAGGCCGTTTCTTCTTCCAAATTTAAATCCGTTATTTCTGGAATAGTATCTTCCTCAATAATTTCCTCCTCAATCGCGGGTGCCATCTCCGGTTCTGGCAGAGGTTCAGGAACCTTCAGTTCAAGGTCATCGGTATCATCATCCAGATATGTCTGAGGGATTGGTTCGTACTCATCTTCTGAGCCAGGAATCTGACCACCTGAAGCGCTGGTGATGATATGGCTGTAACATTCAGCGGCCTTTGCCGAGTCTCCCAATTTGTTGTAGACATCTGCTTTCGACATCCAGGCAGTCTGATATGAGGGGTCAATTTCTATTGCCTTATTGAAGGAACTGAGAGCATGTTCATAATTCTCCATTTTTACTAGAGTCGCACCTCTGGCATACCAAAGATCCTTGTTTTCCGGAGTTCTCAAAAGCTTGCTATCATAATATGAAAGGGCCAGTCTGTCAGAATCGCCATCAGCCAGTTCGTCAGGCTTGAATATGCACCCGCACTCGTAACAAGATGACTCATAGGCACTCACCACAGTTCCACAAAGCTGACATTGGTATTCGGAACCCACGTTTTCCTCGGTCAGTTCCAATGCTCTAAGATCTTCTAATGTGTGTTCCCTGAGCGCGCTTTTGATTTCACCCGCAGCCTTTCTTCCGATACCGCGAATATTCATCAATTCGACAACACTGGCCTGTTTTAATTTTCTTAAATCTGTAAAGCCAGCATCGAAGAGGATTTTGGCTCGCAAGGGGCCTATGGCCGAAAGCCTAACCAATTCCTCTAGCTCGACATCAACAACCACAATTGTTGCAATCTCCTCGGCAGCACCCTTCACTTCTTCGGAAGGAACTTCAATGGATTCCGCATCTTCCTCTGTGATTTCCTCAACAATTCCCTCGGGCTTTGGCGGGAGATGAGTTAGGTCAGTCCCGCATTCAAGACATTTTGTAGCAGATTCCTTAACGTGGGAATTGCATACCTGACAATAAAGGTCAGTAGAATTAAACTCAGTTCCGCAAACCATGCAGGCCTTTGCATCATTACCCATGGCACTGCCGCACACCGGGCATTTGTCCATCCCGTCCACGTTATACTGTAATAAGCCAGCTTCATATATACTTTACCGATTGACTACTCTATTTGAAAATTACAAAATATTTGGCATATATGGCAGACAAACAGATTTTGCTTGAACACTACCAATAGACGCTATTTTACCGGTTTTACTCGAATCTATTTAACATATTCTCGCCCTAATTATACAAAAAAAGCACGCCCGGACCGAGATTTTCGATGGAATCCACTTTCAAGAGGTGATTCCTTTCGAACTCGGGTCTAAAGCTCCGCAAGCTTTTAGGATATCCAAGCTACCCTATCCGGGCTTACGCAATTTCCCGAAAGAACATCTCCTTTATGAAACTTGGGGATAGGAGTCGAGCCTTTCCTCGACCCGATTTATTTGGATTCACTGTCCAAATGCCGAGAAGGCTCAGCCTCTTAGGGCTGAGATGAATCGGCATAATCAGTCGTTGATACACCGTTGCATACCGTGAATGCACCAGCATCGAAAATCGAAGCTATTCTGCTTCGATAAATTAGGTATGCAACTGCCATATGGTAAACTTCCAGACCAGGCAACAAACACTAGTCCCTTTGGGGCTGGTAGTTTACAGCAAGGCCCATTCAAAACAAAATGTTTATATATAATTAGATATATATACCTCCTTGGATGGGACAGGTCGCCGTATGGCGTTTTGTCTGGATGGGAATAAAATGAACGAGACAATAGATACTGATATTCTGGAACAGAACCGGAAGTTAGCTGCGGTAAAATATCTTGCACTGGCTCTCTGCCTTGCCCTGTTTTTAATGTATGGGCTGGTTGTAGGCTGAACTCGCCAATAAGACCATATATTCGGAACACATGATTGGCCCGGTGTTTCAGCTTTGCGAATAAAGCACAAGGATTATAGTACAGGAGAGATTAGCCTCAAAGTCCAGAGCCTTGACGACCTCTGGCATCTTTATAATATAGTTGAAACCGGAGACCTTGTTTTCGCGCTCACTGCTCGCAGGGAGGAGGCCAGGGCTGATGCGATACGCTCCGACCGGGGAGAGAAGAAGAAGATGCGCCTCGGCATAAGGGTCGAGAAAACCGAGTTTCATGAATTTGCTAACTGGCTCAGAATCCACGGCACAATCGAGGAAGGACCTCAGGACATCAGCGCCTATCATACGCTGAATATCACCATTGATGAGGACATGAGCATCCGCAAGACCTGGACAAAACATCAACTGGATATTTTACAGCAAGCGGAAAAATGCACCGAAAGGCCGCTCATAACAATCATTGCCATAGACGATGAGGAAGCTGCAATCGCCCAATTGAGAGAATACGGTGTGAAGAAGCTGGGCACCATTCAGTCTGGAAGGTCAGGAAAATTCTATTCCCAGAAAGCGGAGAAATCCGACGATTATTTCGATGAGATTATCCAGGTAATAACATCTGCAGGGGAGCCAGGCCCCATTATCATTATTGGCCCGGGATTTGCCAAGGAGGCCATATCAACTTATGGTCGACAGAAAAACCCGAAAATTTTCGAGGAAAGCCAGTTGATTTCCAGTGGTCAGAGCGGCATGGAAGCAATTCAGGAAATTCTCAAGAAAGGCATTGGCTCCAAGACACTGGAGGATTCCAGGGTCGGAATGGAAACCAGGCTAGTCGAGCAACTTCTCGCAGAAATTGGTAAAGATGGACTGTTCGCCTATGGGAAGGCCGAGGTTTCGGGAGCTGTTGATGCCGGGGCCGTTGACATCTTGCTGGTAACAAGCACGGCTGCCAGAACCCGCAAGTTCGAGGCCATTATGGAAAAGGCTGGCGAATCAAATGCCAAAATTGTGGTTGTGAGTGAGCATAATGATGCTGGCAAGAAGCTTGAGGCATTGGGGGAAATTGGAGCTATATTGAGGTACAAAATTTCGTAAACTACCAGCCCGTAAAGGAACTGGCGTTTGTTGCCAGTGCTGGAAGTTTACGTGCGTCGGCCATGCACCTGAGTTATCAAAGCCTATTAGCTTTGATTTCAGAAGAAGGGATATGCACGGTGCATGGCGGTCTTCCTTTTGCCAATATCCGTGCCCTCGGCCAATTCATCTCAGGCCTAAAGACCAGAGGGTTCTTGACCGCTTGACACTGAAGGAAACATTCATATATCCCGAACGACCATCTACGTCTCATGCCACCCAAGAAATCCAAATCAACCACCGAATATGTTTACGAGGTCCCTGTCACCTGCCGGAGAGACACTGAAAATGCCTGCGCCGAGAGAAAGATTCTCAGGTCCAGGTTCGCTGCACTGCTTTTCGAATGCGACGATTTCTGGTCCGGTAAAAGAGAAAAACACAGCCATGTTCACCCGATTTTCAAGGAGTACTGGCGATTGGTCCAAATAGCCCATGATCTTTATCAAGAGAATATGATTTTCGAGGAACTGGACATATCTCAGGAAACACAACCGAACGCGGATGACATCCAGGCAATTGAAATGGATGTCAGAAAAATGCTGGCTGTTTTTGAAGTGGAAGATTCAACCGAATAATCACTGGACGGTTTCCCCAGAGGCCGAGGCCGTCAGCAGGTTCTGGAGTGCGTCAGTATATTCCTCTGGCTCGGATTCCAGAAGCGCTGTGGCGAAATCAGTTAGATAATTACCGTAATCCTGTTCTTCCTTGGTGAATTGCCATTCCTTTCCTTTTAGGGCGCCGAGGGCATTTAAGAAACCGCAGTTGATATTTTTCATCACTGTATCTCCCTGGCCGGTGCTGATGCGCTTGAGCATCTCCTCCTTTCCCAGAGCCTTGTATGTCCTGGCCACATCATCTACATACTTCCCGACCCGGGATAGGTTCTTGAAGTCCGGTAATGCGCCCAATACGTTCTTGCTCTTGCTTTGGATTTTCGCGTCCCGGAGTATCTGGGTCGGTTGCTTGCCGCTGTCCCGCGTTTCCAGGAATATTTTCTTGGCCAGTTCCTTGTCCCCTATTACGGCATAGATGGAATTTGCGCCGAGTGTATCCCAGAAAAGTGTGAGAACCGCGTTCGGGGTGGCCGTTTCCATGAGAATGGGAGTTGGAGCATTTTTGAGCATGCGTTTCAGGGCCAGTCCCTCAATTTCCGTGGGATTCAATGCCTTGATGAATGCTTCGTAATCGTTTTCGTAACATATGTTGCCAAGAACAAATATTACTTTGCCTGAATTCTCCACCGAGGCTTTCACTGCGGCCCCATATTCTTCGACGAGTTCTTCATCGGAGATTCCCCCGGACTTGTATCTAGCCAGTATATTCGAGGTGCCTGGAATTTTGCCGGAGAGTGTGCACCCATCTCCTTTGTGACATTCGATATCATGCTCTAGATGAATGCTGAAATCCTCATCAGGATGCCTTGCCAAAACCCTGGAAGTGAGTTCAGTGAATAGATTCTGCTTCCTCAAGGCGCAGGACTTGCAGACAGATATTGTCTGACCTGCAGAAATTATCTCAATATCAAATCCATAACCTTCATCGGCATGGTCGCATTTGAAACATGACTGGCCCTTCTTAAGGTTGTAATTTGAGGCCCTCAGAATTTCTGAAATCAATTCACCGGGGTATTTTGGACTGGCACCTGAACAAACCAATCCCTTGCCAAGTGAATAGAGATGAACGCGTAATTTATGGGCCAGCTCAGCATAGGCCAGAAGCCGTAATTTCGGGTCATCAAAATGCTGTAATCCGATGAGCACTTCCTTCTTTGCCTTTCCACGAACTGTGTAATTGACATCACCGGTCGGGAGGTGGGCCTCTGCGAACATTATTGGAGTTTCCTCGTTGGCCAGCATCAGCATGGCAGCGTATCCCCTTTCCAGAGCCTTGCCTCCAGAGGCATATTTCTTCAGTACCGCCGAATTCTTACTGAAACTCTGAATCTTCCTTAGTTTCAAAAGCAATTTATCGAATGGGCATCTTGAACACTGTCCAACACATTCCGGAATAAGAATACCTGGATCCTTGGCCATCCGTTTTGCCAGAGCCCTCAGATTGGCCTGCTGCACCTTCGTTCCGGTGCCGATACCAAATCTCCTGAATCTTGGTTTCTTCACGACTGTTGAATCTCCCAGGTGTATTTCAAACTTATCATGATAGCTAATTTTTCACTGTGAAAGTTTTATTAATGGATTCGTCATGTCTTATTGGACAGCATGGCAAAATCTGAGAAAATCAAACAAGATGGAAATATCCAATATGAGTCGATGAAAACAATATTGGAGAAATTTCCAGAATACATTTACATCAGTGACCCAACAACGTACGAGATAGTATTTGCCAATCAAAAATTAAAGGATATCACAGGAAATAACTTATTAGGCAAAAAATGTTACAAGGTATTGCAGGGTAAGACAAAGCCCTGCGATTTCTGCACAAATGACTTAATTTTAAAAACCAAGCTTCCACATGTCTGGGACCATGAAAATACTCATCTCGGAAGGCATTTTTTACACACAGACCAGATCATCGAATGGCCCGACGGGCGGGAGGTGAGGTTCGAGACTGCAATTGATATCACCGACCAGAAGAAAATCGAGAAAATTTTGAAAGAAAGCGAGGACAGATACTGGTCATTCATTGAAACCGCCTCATACGGTTTCTTCATTATGGATGTAAAAGAACAAATAACCTATGTCAATAATCAAGCTTCGGAGATATGCGGGCTGAAAATGGCCGATGGTGAGGTATTGCAGATATCTGATTTGATTTACAAGGACGATTTGGAACGGGCAAGGAAAAGCCTTGAATTAATAGCCTCTGGAACGAATGTCGAACGACCCGGCATCTACCGGTTGAAACATGTAAACGGCGATATCCGGACCACCGAAATAAACACCATGCCTATATACAAAGACAATCTGGTCATAGGATTTCATGGCACGGTCGTGGATATTACCCTGAGGGTCAAAAGCCAGGACCTATTGAAGGAGAAAACCGAATTCCTTGATGCGGTCATCAATAATACGACCGATGGAATTTTTGTCATAAACGAGGATTTTAATTACGTTTTAATAAATCCGGCCTCTGGCAGAATACTCGGTCATAACCCGGAAGAATGGATAGGAAAAAAGGCAGGAACCCACAAACATCCGGACGATGAAAAAAGCTCAATGGAAGCCATAATGAAAGTCATGAACGGCGAACCAGCTAGTAGCGAAATGCGAGTCAAATCTTTAGATGGGACCTATCATTTGCTTGATATAAGATACAACCCGATGATGTTGAACGAAGAATTTCACATACTTGGCATGGTCACTGACATAACGGAAAAGAAAAAAGCCCAGACAGAACTGAAGAAAAGCGAGGAAAAATTCCGGAATCTTTTCGAATATTTCCCAGATTCTATAGTGATTTTGAACACAGAGGGACTAATTATTGAATGCAATACTGTTACCATGAAACTATTCAGACAAGAAAAGGATAATATTCTTGGCCAGACATTGGATCAAATTTGTATTATGGACAAAATAGATTTAGATTATTTCAACCAGGTCATCAATAGCGTTATTAACGGTTCCAGGGTTGAACGATTCGAGCTCGTGTGTACCTGTGAGGATGGCACGGATAAATGGTTGGAATTATCCCCGATTATTCAAAAAAGTCAAGACAGTATATATGGCATTCAATTGATTATAAAGGATATTACCAAAAGAAAACGCAAGGAAGTGGAAATGAAAAAGAAACTGATGAGGTTTGAACTTGAGGAGGGGAACCTTTACCTTGCAAAAGAAACCAGACCCATGCAATCCCTTGAGGCATTCAGGGAGCTCCTGACAGTTGGATACCCAGGAACACTTATCACCAGGGAATCAAAGAAAGATTACGATAGAAAGCTGGATTTCATGTTCAGGTACATCAAGGTTTCAGAATCAAATCTTCTTGGCTCAGGAATTACCTCTCCAGAATCTATAACAGAGATAATCTCTGAAATGCCCAGAGGCGAGGCCATCATGATTGATTGCCTTGAATACTGCATTTCAAGGATAGGAATACAGAAAACATTGAAAATGATTCAGGATTTGAGAGACCTGGTAATTGACAAGCATATGATTGTTATTCTATCATTAGACCCGATAGTGATTGATGAGAAAGAATTGAAACTCATAGAACTGGAAACCAGGACAATTCTTCACAGCGAGTCACTAATCAAGCTGCCAGAGAAACTATTAGAGACTTTGAGATATATTGGCAGCCTGAACAAGGACGGTGTCAGACCATCCTATTCCGACCTGGGCTCTCATTTCGACATCAGCAAGCCCTATAGCGTCAACTTTCCGTTGGGGATGAAGCCTATAGGATAACATTGTCTGAGATATAAAACCTGGAGCCAGTAATTCTATCAGGAATTTAATAGACAATATAACTCTATG
>JAUSPR010000099.1 GCA_030655715.1 Thermoplasmata archaeon | reverse complement strand
GTTAATTATTTGGAATAAGCCAGCCTGTTCGTGATTTATCAATCCATCTGGAAAGTAAACGTGCTGTCTGCCGATGTCGTGCCTTATCATATATCCGGATTTTATCAGGATGTCCAGATGCCATTCCACGGTATTCTGCGCAATCCCAAGTTCCGAGGCTAGCCTGGCAATGCCTATGCAGGGCGTAAGAGTGAGTTTGGAAAAAATATCGCGCCTGTGCTGATTCTGAAAGATATGTCTACCTCCTCTTCCCGCAACGGGTGGGACATCATCCTTTATTGCGCTGGCCAGCGCCTTTCCGATACCCTCGGGCAATTGACTCCTCCTGCTAGATGATAAGGGTGTGCGCGTAATTATTGTTTTTCATGCCTTTAAAACCCCGTAACTATGGCTAGCTCGTTGTAAAAAATCTACTATCTAATCATCCATGTATTCCGAGATTATCTCTCTCATCAACGTTTCAAGCTTGATACTGGAAAAATCATCGTCCCTGAGGTCTTCCAGAACTTCGGTCAATCTTCCGTAAACCCGGGCTGGGATATTGCCCTTGTTCTGATTCAATATCACGGCCAGCTCTTCGCTAATCTTTTTCGAGGGCATCAGCGTTGAATTATCAGGGTCGACAACGATTCCGAGGCCTTTCACTATGGTGTACGGATGTTCGGTCTTGCTGTGCCTGCTGCTCCTGCATTTCATTATTTTCAGGCGTCTCTGCAATCCGCCGTCAGCATCATGGATACTCTTGAGATGTATAACACAGTCAGCCAGATACATTGGAATTACAGTTTCATTTCCCGAAAGATCGCCAGCCATCCCGTGCTCCTCGAGCGTGGCCAGGACTGTTCCTACTTTCCTTGTTTCTTTGAGCATGAATCCGATTAATTCCCTCTGCTCATACCTGTCAGGAGTAGACCACATGACTGGCGTGAGCGGGTCAATGGAAATCCTGGCATTTGCGCCTTTCCAGTCCGCGACGAATGAAGGCAATTCCCTCTTGATGAAGGCTGAAAACTCATGACCGGAAGCGTCAATGAAAACCAATTTTTCTTCATCAATGTAATCGACAATCTTCTTCCAGCCCATCTGGATAGCTTCCTTGATAATCTGTTCCTTGTTCTCATCCAGGCTGACAAAAATTCCTTCCTGGCCCAATTCAAGGCCGCGCCGGATGAACTGTGTAGCGAGCGTCGTCTTTCCTGCGCCTGAGCAGCCGATAACGACAGTAGCAGAATTCTCATTTATGCCGCCGTCCAGCAGCGAGTTCAGACCATAAATTCCGCTCTTGATCTTGTTCATATATTATTACCTACCAGCCACGGTCAGCGAGCCTCTGCTCCTTTGGTATGTCGTCGATGTTTATGCCCACCATTGGCTCTCCGATGCCCTTGGAAACTTCCATTATTACCTTGGGATCGTCGAAATGCGCAACTGCTTCTGTAATCGCCTTTGCGCGCTGTGCTGGGTTTCCGGACTTGAATATCCCGGAACCAACAAAGACGCCGTCCATACCCATCTGCATCATTAGCGCGGCATCAGCGGGCGTAGCAATACCGCCTGCGGCAAAATTGACCACAGGAAGGCGCTGAAGTTCCCGAATCTCAACAAGCAATTCTCTTACTCGATCTTCCCACTGGCCCATTGTCAGGCCGCCGAAGACCACATAGTCTTTCGGGGTCTCGGAATCGCACCATTCTTCTCGAATCTTGCGCTCAAGCTTTCCGAATGGTGCGGCATAGGTCTTTGCCACAGCGTTCATTTCTTCCTCGTCCAGGGCCTTGAGCTTGGTAATCATACCGGATATGAGCTTTTGATGACGCACAGCCTCGATCACATTGCCGGTGCCAGCTTCTCCTTTTGTTCTTATCATCGCTGCGCCCTCGGCAATTCTGCGAACAGCTTCTCCAAGGTATGTGGCCCCGCAAACAAACGGAACCGTGAAATCTTTCTTGTCAATGTGATGGAATGGGTCTGCGGGCGTTAAAACTTCAGATTCATCAATCATGTCAACGCCCAAAACTTCCCACATCTGGGCCTCTGCAGCATGTCCGATTCTGACCTTTGCCATTACCGGTATGCTCACAGAATCAATAATTTCCTGGGTCCTGAGCGGGTCAGCGGCCCTTGCCACGCCGCCGTCGCGCCTGATATCGGCCGGAACCCTTTCCAGGGACATTACTGCAACAGCGCCTGCCTCTTCAGCAATGATGGCCTGTTCGCGGTTGGTCACATCCATGACCACGCCGCCTTTCTGCATTTTTGCGAATCCCCTCTTCAGGAGTTCTGTGCCGTGTCTTAGGTTCTCTATGTTCAAATCAAGTGGCAATGGCTCACCTGTTCTCGATTAACAGGTCTGGATATTTAAGTCTTTTCTGAACCCGTAAGAATTCAGTTTTCTGAAGTTTGCACGTGGGATTTTTGTATTCTGGGAATGGGGAATGGGGAATCGTATGGAATGGCTGCCAGGAACAGCCATTGAACCTGTCACCGATTCCCTATCTAATATTCATCAACCTGGATTCCCGATTCCCAACACTTCAATAACCAATCATATTCCCGATTCCCGATTTGGCAATGTACAATAGTCAATACTTCATTTTACTGAATACTTATCTGAACCCCTAATAAAGCCTATTTCTTGGACTGGCGCCGCCTTCTTCGGCGTCGTTTCTCCGGTTTAGCATAATCCGGTCTGGTAACTTCATAAATTGGACCCCCCACCAGATATATGGTTAGAAGAATCAGAAGAATCAGAAACGCTTCAGTATAAGGAAGTTCCAGGTTCATTTCCAAGACATAAAGCCCCATGATAAGAATGCCAACCGCCAGAATAGTTCCGACTGCCAGTGCTGGCTTTCCACCGACCTTGGGGTAAGGGACGTCCGAGACCATTAAAATTGACAGGCCAATGGATGCAGTTATAACCGGGTACAATTCATAACTCATGGAAAATGGGTTGAACTCTGGATTGCCCCAGAGCAAGCATAGTACGATAGCAATCAAAGCAGCGGCCGGTGTTGGCAAGCCCCTGAATCCCGGAACCATGTAATCCTTGCCCGCGAACCTTGCAAGCCTGAGCAAACCAAAACCAACGAACATAACAGTGCCAATCATGCCAGCTGCATTGGGAATCGAGGACCACGCGTTTCCCAAGGATTTATCGTAAAAATTGCTGTAAATCAGAATTCCCGGGGCCAGGCAGAAGGAAACTGAATCGGATATTGAATCAAGGAACCGACCGAAATCATGCTTTTTCTTGAACTTCCTGGCAGCCATGCCGTCCATTCCGTCAACGATAACGGCCATGAATATTAGCATGGCTGCGAAAACATGCTTACCATCCAGGATATAGGTTATGGCCATCATCCCCAACAGCCCATTCGTGAGGGTGAGCAGGTCCGCAGATGATATTTTGCTCAGCCAGTGCATTATTTCACCTCTGCGATTGTTGTGATGCCTGCGATGGTTTTCTGGCCCGGTTCGACCATGCAATTTACTTTATCAGCCGGCAGCCAGACATTGACCCTGGACCCGAATCTAATCATGCCGATTCTCTGGCCGCGTTTCACGCCGTTTCCACTTCGGACATAGGGGCAGACCCGCCATGCAAAAACTCCAGAGATTTGTTCAACTCTTATCATGCCAATCTGCGTCATGAACATCATCTTGGCCTTGGCATTGCGCTCTGACCGTTCCATGAACGCGGGCCACATACCACCGGCCTTTCTGGTAACCTTCTGAGTCATACCGGAAATTGGCGCGCGATTAACATGCACATTGTGAAGGTTCATGAAAACCGAGACAATGACCCATTTGTCATTTGTCCTGACCCAGTCCACAACGCCGTCAGCAGCGGAAACTATGCCGCTTCCAATGTTTCTCTCGGGGTCGCGGAAGAACATGAGCAGAATAAACCAGAACAATATCAGGACAAGAGCCAGCGGCCAGATGCCGAGATAAAGCATGAAAAGCGCAGCTATTGGGGGCGTGACGAGAATTCCAGCGGAGCCGCGCGCGAACATGAGGCGATATTCGGGTTCTGATACTAATAATATATCAAAGTGGTGAAGTCCATGGTTAGAATTCTACAGAAAATCGTCCAGCGTTAGCTCCTTGTCAGTCTTTTTGATCTTCGACTCTTCCTTCTTCTTGGCCTTCGACTCCTTCTCCGAACCATAGCTGAACAGTGATTGCTGCTGGCTGCCAGTGAGCAATTCTTGCGTGTCCCAACCGAATGTGTCCGTGACCCGCGCGAGGGTCATGGCCACCCTCCGGGCGTAATATTCGTAGTCGGGTTTATGTTCAAATTTTCTTCCGCTTATGAATGGCTCCGCTATTATTGGCGTTTTTCTGCCATCGGTCACAATCCAACTGACTTTCATGCCCGGAAAAAATTCATAATCCATGGCTATTAATTTTTTTGCAGTCTGAACTGTTGTCTGATTATCTGGATTCTGGTACGCATTGAAAGGCTTACAAGTTCTTGAGATTACCAGGGCCTCGGGCTCTACTTCTCCATTGGATATACTGGTTACAATATCCCTGGCCAATGATATTGCGCCTTCAGTGTCATGGTCCAGTATAAGTTTGAAAATATGTTCCAGTGAATTGCTTTGAATGTCAAATGCGTCAGAACGGCGGGTTTCATAGCCTCTGACAATCATCTTTTCTTCAGGCCAGACTATGTTTCCTACATATCGCTTCTTTGCCCCGTGTGAGAATAATGGATTGATTATTTTCTCGAATTCAAGAGTTGCGCCTTCCTTGGAATAACGCTTGGCTATGGATTGCCCCAGCTCAAGTGCTTCCTCCAGCGTGTTTCCTGGGGATTGGAAGAACACTGAGTCGGTATCACCATAAATGACTTTCACGCCCTCGGCCTCAAGCTGGCTAATAATGCTTTTTGTATTCTCACGGGCGAATGCGGTAATGCTGGCGCCTATTTTCGGATTGGTAAATCTGTAGAATGCGGAAGCGAAAACGCCGTACACAGCGTTCATAAGCACTTTAATGGCCTCCTGGAGGCCATTAAAATAATTTTTTTCTTCGGGCGTTTTTGCTGCCTTCATCTTGGCCTTTGTGTCATCCCGTTCCTTCATGAGCCGTTCAAGAACCTGTGGCAGCAATCCGAGCCTTGTCTCCTTGTCCAGGTATCGGACGCCTGGCTCGGGGCTGATTATTGTCCCATCCTTGCTCAAAGTGGTGAAGCAGATATTCTTCGCAATGATGAGACTCGGATACATGCTCTTGAAATCGAGAACACCAACCCAGTCATAGAGGCCCGGGTCAATGGTATGGACATAACCGCCTTCAATCATGCCTTCTTTGGTATGGCCGCCGGTCAGGGGAACGGCAATGTGGTTTCTATCGGCTTCCCTTATCAAAACAGAATCGATGAGTGTGGATGTTCGGCCGTTCAGCACATCGTCCAATGGAAGTTTTGAAACAGTCGCCAGGTCCATGTTTTTTTCCAGCACTGCAATTTTCTGAAGAATTCTGAGAGCCAGTTCTGCATCCTTGACGCAATATTTCACGACTTTCTCCTTGTCAGCGGCCCATTCCTGGTCTATGAGCGTCGGATTGACATCGTCCTTCTGCTCATTGAGCACCAGCTTGGCCACGGCATTGAGGTTCTCCTGCTTTGGGCGCAGTTCCATCTTGGCATTCCACCATGCGTCAGCGATTATGCGGCCGTGCAGTCTCCAGAACCTGTTGGTAACGCTCCTCAGTTCTGCGCCGTCCCTTCCCATTCCCAGGTCGGTGATGCGGTGATGCTGGGCGCGTTCAAGCATTAGCGGGATGTCATAGCCATCGATATTGTAACCGGTTATTACATCAGGATCATGTTTTTTTATCAGGCCGACAAAGCCGGAAATCATTGTGCGTTCGTCTCCAACCAGACTTTCGTGAATTATCGACTCTCCATCGGAAATCGCGCAGCAGATTGTCAGAATTTCATTGGTCTTGATGCTGTTTTCTAAATCAAAGCTCAGAATTTTGAGTGCTGGTTTGAACGCATCGATATTCTTGAAGCCGCTAGCCTCGACAACCAGGTCGGTGGTGTATTTGCCTTGTTCCAGCTTTTTTCCTGTAACTTTGACGCACCCACCCAGGTCCAGATCGTACATGAACCTGTGATGGAACGGAATGTCCGCAGCCAGTACCATGCAGTGGCTGGCGTAGGCTTTTCGAAAATCAGGAACCATCCAAGGGTACTTGATGATAACTTTCTTGCAGCACCTATCCTGGCCGTCATGAAATAGTTCAACATCTTCCACAGAGATGACATTGTCACTGGCCTTCAGTTCGGCCACAATGCCGGAAGGCGGCGCGACCAGGAAGAAGTAAGGCTTGAAGCCATGATATCGCACTGTGATGGATTGATTTTTATCGGTTTTACCGTAAATCTCGACAACGACGTCTTCCTCTTTTGAGTACGAGGCTGTGAGCAGGCGTACGTTCCAGGTCGGCATTTTACCTCCTCGCAATGATGGTGATTAC
>JAUSPR010000098.1 GCA_030655715.1 Thermoplasmata archaeon | reverse complement strand
GCCAAACGGCTTTGATTTCATATGCTATTTATTGCACGATGCATGGCGGTCTACCACGTTTTTACTGCTTATGTCGATTCATCTCAGCCCTAAAGAACTGAGCGTTCTCGACATTTGTACTGTAAACCATCAAAATTATTGGTTTATGCATTCTGTCAGTAGACGTAGCCAGATCTTGGCGCCATCTTTTAATGCGCTAAGCTTGTTTGAATTGGTTCTCCGGCCATAGGCTATGTTAACCTCGCCTACATTGAATCCAGATTTTACACATTTTGCATACATCTCTGCTTCCACATCGAAGCTCGGAGATTCCAGATCCAGGGAATGAATAACCTCATCAGTGAAGCCCCACATCCCTGTGCAGACATCGGAGACCTTGTGGCCATTAGGGAAAAGAATGTTTGCAGTTTGAGTGAGCGCCACGTTGCCAATGAAGTTGAGGCGCGACATGGCACCCGTGGAAATGCTGCCATTGAGTCTAGATCCCATCATGACGTCGAAATCTCCATTTTCCAGGGGCGGGAGCATTCTCAGAATTTCCTTTGGATCGTAAGTGTCGTCGGCGTCCAGCATGAAAAGGTAACGGCCGTCGAAGTCCTCGAAAGCGGTTTGGAGGGCATTGCCCTTGCCAATTCCTTTCTGCTTTAAAAGCCGAGCACCCAAACTTGATGCTATCTGACATGTCATATCCTTACTGTGACCGTCTACGACCACTATCTCGACTTTGTAGCCAAGCTCAGTAAGTTCCTTCTTGGGTATCTTGCCAATAACGCGGCCAATAGTTTCTGCCTCATCAAGAGCTGGCAAGAGAATTGCGATGTTGTCCATGGACTAATCCCATCCTTAACAGAGATTATTCTACATATTATTTAAATGTATCTATATATTCCATATTTAAGGGCTATCTAGACTACATTTATTTCTTACTGGCATGGGCAGTTGCCTAGGCATTTAGTATAAAAGCCAGCAGGATAGTTATTGGATAAGCTTTATATGGAAGTTAGAACCTCATGCAAGCAATGATGCAAAAAGGCCAGATGGTTGCTGATACACAGAGGCTACTCGAAAAGGCCGGTTTTGCCACCACGGATCCCAAGGACCTTGCCCATGCAGGGTTTGACATTGTCGCGAGGAGGGACCAGGCAATACTTATTGTCAAGGTGGTTACCAATGCAAATTCCATGAATGACGAAATGTTAGCGGGAATGACAACATTGGCCAATGCAGTGAATGGCTCTCCCATTCTTGTAGGCCTCAAATCGGGTAATGACACAATTGAGGATGGTGTCATGTACTCCAGATCTGGAATCGCACTCATCTCTATGGGTACGTTCAGGGACCTGATAGAGGAGGGGGTTCCACCGCTCGTCTATGCTGCTGGCGGGGGATTCTATGTCAATGTTGATTCCGAGGTTCTCAGGAAGGCAAGGGAAGGCGGCCTATCTTTGGGCGATATTGCAGATATGGCCGGTGTCAGTCGCAGAACCATCAGGATGTACGAAGACGGCATGAATGCAAAACTGGAAGTGGCTATGAGATTGGAGGAAGGGCTTGGCGTGGAACTCATACTTCCGGCAGACCCATTTACATGCCAGCGTACCAGGGTCATACCACAGGAAGAAGAGCATTTTGAAGGCCTGACCCGAGATATTTATTTGAAGCTCAGCAAAATCGGTTATTCTGTTGACCCGGCAACCAAATGTCCGTTTGACGCTGTTACCCGAGACAGGGATATTATCCTTTTCACGGGCGTGGATCTGAAAAAACCTGGACTTGAGAAGCGCGCAAAGGCCATAGCATGCCTTTCAAGGATTCTTGAAAAACACTCTGTCATATTCGTCGATAAAGTGGGTGTGCGCGTTAATCTGGAAGGTACGCCGTTAGTCGGCACTCGTGAGCTTGAGCGCGTCAAGGACAAGAGGAAGATGATGGACTTGATAGAGGAGAGATTATGACTTCCCTGCCAATGATTATCGGAGCAGTGCGTGGCCTCGTTTCAGATGGGAAAAAAGTTGCTACCATCATCGAGAGCTATCGTCCAGACATCGTCGGTCTTTCAGTGTCGAAAGAGGGGCTTGAGGCCATGGGGAAAATGGATCACACATCGAATAAACCGACCAATGTCGAGGAAAAGATCTATATTCGTGGCCTATCCACATTTGGAAAGGTCATCAAGCCTCCGCCATGCTTCTCGGAGGCATTGAAACAGGCAAATTCCCTTAAAATTCAAGTGAAGCCGCTTGACATGGATGACGAGCATTTTACAGCGGCCTTTTGCAAATATGTGAACACATTGGACATGATTAAACAAGGCCGGAGGGGCAAGGCATTTTCAAAATATGTGTTCCGAGCCAAAACGCCCAATGAATTCGTAATTGAATGGGACAGGCTGGTTAATCGTCTCGAAGGATACAAGGCTTTGGAGAGTGCCAGAGAAAAATGGCTTGCTAAAGGAATTTACAAACTTTCAGAGAATTATTCCAGACCACTTATCATCATTGAATTTGAGCGACTGGGCGGTGTGCAAAGATATCTCAAGGCCATGGGCATGGATTTTCAGGTCATTCATTAAGCCAAGCTTAGGCAAACATATGTGTCAGAATAAAAGCCGTCACCGTTAAGGTCATACTGGCCGGATTCACATTCCACGATTATTGTATAACTGCCAGAGGATATCAGAAATGTGGAATTGTCCATGGACAGCATTGGCACATTGGGCGATTCTATCAGAACCATTGCCTCCTGGCGACCCTGAATTGTATACCTTATCACGCTTGCCATTGCACCGCCCGGAACATCTCCGAACATTACTGAATCTATGGTGGTTAAACCTCCATTGGCAGCATTGAAGTTTATTTGGACGCTGTTACCTGGCCCCGAGGTGTAGACCATCTGCACCATGGAAATGAACGAATCTATCTCGGCCTGGAGATTTGTTTCAGTCCTGGACCGGTCATATATCCGGAGAGAGCCAAACACGAGCGGAACAGTAATCGCGAGAACTATCATTGTGATGACCAGTGTCATGGGCAGGCCATCCACACCGCTCAAGCTCTCTTTTAACCTGCGGGATGATGATGAGCGTTTCGGCATGAATATCAAGACACGACAACGAAAGCGGTCTTCTCCATCTGAACCGTGCCGGTGAATGTTCCGGTAATGCTTATTTGCCCGGTCTGGCCGTTTGGAACATCTGGCGTTATTGTGAACGACACAGTGCCATCCG
>JAUSPR010000083.1 GCA_030655715.1 Thermoplasmata archaeon | reverse complement strand
TCAACTGGTCGATGGAATTGAACCTGCTTAGGTTTCCCAATTCTCCGAGTATGGCGCCGGCAGTCAATATCCCTATGCCTGGGATGGTCAGCAGGTGCGTGTTTGTATTCTTGACCTGCGTCTCGATCCTGCGCTCAATGCGTTTCACTTGCATTTTTAGGAGTTCATATTGCTGGATTATCATGTGTAGTTCCATGACACAAATATCCTTCATATGCTCCGGGACCACCGCATTCTGGAACAGTGTCTGGAGCTTTCCGGCTTTCGTCTCCGCAGTATGTCTGGGCATGTATTCACTCAGTATGTTTGTCATGTTTTCCCTGTCTATCTGAAATAGTCTGGTCGTCCTGACCGCGGCCTTCATGATTGCTATTGAAGATGGGCTGAATACATCGCCGAACAGGTTTGTGTACCCACGGCAGAGCACGTCCATGTCCCGGACCGCCTGGTTCTTGCATTGTGACGCTTTCTTTACCAGACGACCTCTGAGACGGCACAATTCTCTTATTTGTATCAGTTCCGGCTCCGAAACATGATGATAGCTCGGCTCTCTTACCAATAATAATGCCTCGGCTATTGCCTGTGCATCCAGTTTGTCTGTTTTTGTCTTTCTTATGCTGCTCTTGAATCTCTTCAACTCAAGAGCATTGAACAATTTTACATGCTCACCGGCTTCAACCAGATGCTGGTATAATGACAGATGGTAGATGCCGGTGGATTCCAGGCCGAATACCGCGACAGCTCTGAGCTGTTCCTTGATGGCTCGTATATCCTTATCAAAAGCTTCCAGGCCAGGTCTGTCATGTCGATAGTTTTTCACAGGCCCGATCAGATTGTTCTGTTCGTCCTTGACCGCGGCCATAAAATCGTCCTTGCTCACATCCATTCCCACAAATATTGTGTTCATAATTTTTTTCACCTCAAATTATTATAGGCTGAGGTCTATATCGCCCCTGCAACTATGCGAACTACAAGCTTGCACGTGATACATGGAGTCCACGTGTTGTATGGCCGGGTGCCATACTGTGGCCCATTACGTGCTATTCGTAGAGATCACATAGGAGGGGAGGCTTGCTAAAGTTCGAGGACTTGCGCCTCAGGGTCTGTACGTACGCCTACCCCTCAGCCTATTTTATAGGATGCTTTACAGAGATATAGACCTCACGGGGTGTATATACAAGGGGCTGGTAATTTACATTAAAAGTAGAAAATTATAACTCCGAAATGGTCAAAGGGCATTACCGGTGGGTCGAGACCTTGTACATTGTCTTGGTTCCCTTCAACATCGTGTGGAGCTTGCCCATGATTTCCGAGTATTCTTCCGGCGACTCGAAATCTATGACAAAGTCATAATCACCGACATGTGGCTCGAACCCGACTTTCTCGGCAATGGTGATGACGTCCATGGTGGATGCACCCTCACTGTTGAAGTAGATTTTCAGGTATAGTTTCATGTTATTCCTACTCGGAGTATAATTGGTCGTGGATAAAAACCTTTCTCATCTTTCATTACCTGGGTTCTTGTCCTCTACTTTCCAGTCCGAAAGGATGGGCATACCGTATTCCTTGAGATAGACGTAGCCAGTGCCGAAAAGAGGGGCAAAAATGAGTGTGCTCAAAATGTGGTAAATCGTGAAAGGTATCTGTGCGACTAATATATGCCCCGGACTTGCCCAGGGTATCAGCAGTATGATGCCTACAACAGTCCACAGGTCGTACAAAATTGTGACAAACACAGCCACGCCCGTGAACACGCCAATCCCCTTCATTCTGAACAAAAATGTTGGTTTCATTCTTGTACCTACAAATCCCACAAACATCATACCAGTCCAGGTGAAGAATGAGATTCCAAGGATTATTTCCCATCCGAACATCCCCTCATAATGCAAGGCATAAATGGCATAGTCAGATAGCACCATTATTAGGAACGGGACCACAAAAGCGTAGAGCCCGCCCAATATCAGTCCGGCCATCAGAGCGATGACCAGTACCGGTTCGATGTTAGGATATCCTGCCAGCATGACTCGGATAGCCACTCCCATGGCTATGAGCAATATTGCCTGATTGAGCTTCTTTGGGTCTAATTTCAGATTATTTTTTTTCACCAGGAACTCTCCTCGAACCGCCATTCCATGACATCGCCATCCTGGAGAACATACTGGCTGGCCCCAACATAGGCAAAGTCATCATTCACATACCAGAACCAGTAATAGTTGCTTGTGTCCTCGATTCCTTCCACAGTGGAACCTGTTGAGACGCCATTTATTCCGTTCACCAATATGCCCAAGCCGCCGTGATCGGTCATGTCCAGATTGCCATGTCCAACCATGGCCTCAAGGGCACCGAGGGCCGTGTAATTACTTGTTGTCACGATTTCCTCAGCAACTGTGCCGTTGCCATAATCTATTCGCACTGTGATGCTGATGCCGGACTTGTCCACAATGCCACTTGGTCCATCGGATTTCATGAAAGCGAATGCAATTGTCTGACCGTTTTTTATCGGCGCAAGTGTGTTCCTTGAGTCGAAGGTCTGATTTGTTAGAGGGGCCAGAGTTCCGTTGATGGAGTATCTCCACCACCTATCCTCAGTATCGGCCAGACCGTTCACGGTCCCATTGTTCCTTACGCCTCTCAGACTCTCTATGTATAGCACGCCTTCGATGCTCTGCTCAACCACGAAATTATTGTCATCTATGGCCTGGGACAGAACACCGGTCATGCTATTATTGACTGTAGATACATTGTACCATTCAACAGTCCCGTTGCCATAATTTATCGAGATGCTGACGTTCACCTCATCGGGATCGATATCGGGTTTCATGAATTTATTGAACATGAATATTCCGCCAACCGCAGCCATTATCACTATCGCCACTACAATCAGCGGTAGCATTCGTGGCCCGGATTTCGGAACTGCCTGGCTCGTAGTTTTTACTGTTTCATTGTTTTCACTCATCTCATCACCGTTGGATATATTATCCATCGACCAAAGGCATGATACTATATCTATTTTATCCACCAATGATATTTACCTGTGGATGGTAACTGGTTTCGACATATGGGGACATGATGCAGGTCTGCGCAGGCACTGGAAAGGTCGCATCATCGCCTTCATCATTGACGCGGCAATCGCTTTTATTCCTACCTCTCTGGCTCTCTACATGCTGGATGTGACAGACATCTTCACTGTCGGCCTCGTTAATACAGTTATATTTTATCTCTCATCATCTGTGGTGGAATCATTCACTGGCGCATCTCTGGGCAAGCGCCTGCTGGGTTTCAGGGTCTATCCAGTCAAGGGAGAAAGCATTGCAGGAAAAGCATGCGTGCGTAATATCACAAGAGCTTTCTGGTTCATCTTGCCGCCGTTGGATTTTGCAATCGGCCTGGCCATGAGAGGCGACCCGCGCCAGAAATTGCTCGATAGAGTGGCAGGCACGAAAGTTGTCCATCTCGAAGAAAAAGAAAGACATGAAGCTGCAATTCGGTCAGCACCCGAACCTGTGAAAGAATTCAAGGAGCCAGAATCTCAAACAGACCAGGAAGTATGTGAGGACTGCGCTGGCCCCATCATTCTATTGCCAGGCGGCAAGTTTCAATGCGAGAAATGCGGACTGATACAATGAAGATTGTTTATCACGAGGATTATCTGAAATTAACCCAGACCCCCGGCCACCCTGAATGCCCTGAGCGGCTTTCTTCCATCATCGAATACATGGACGAGAATGAGCTTCGCCCGGAAACCATCACGCCCGAACTGGCTGACATAAACGACATTCTTACTGTCCATTCAGCGGATTATCTTGAACTTCTGAAAAATTTCGGACACGGCTGTTTGGATGCGGACACTTCCGTGTGGCCATATACCTATGACATGGCAATGCTGGCGGCCGGTGGCGGAATCGCGGCTGCAAGGAACATGCTTGTCCATAACGAACCAACATTCGCGCTCGTCAGACCGCCAGGCCATCATGCGACCATGAATAATGGCATGGGATTTTGTTACTTTAACAATGTCGCAATTGCGACAAACTGGCTCAGGAAAAAGCTCGATAAAATCGCCATCGTGGACATAGACGTCCATCATGGAAACGGTACGAACGA
Organism: Thermoplasmata archaeon; assembly: GCA_030655715.1. Classification (GTDB taxonomy): domain Archaea; phylum Thermoplasmatota; class Thermoplasmata; order SG8-5; family SG8-5; genus UBA147. The sequence continues at coordinate 10,834 of JAUSPR010000083.1, read as the reverse complement.
CACTTTCCTAGACCGGAGCGATGTGCTTTACATTTCAACTCATCAGAGGGGCATATACCCGGGAACTGGACCGGCCTCCCAGGTTGGTACAGGCGAGGGCAAGGGTTTTACTGTCAACATTCCCTTGGGCGCGCAGTCAGGGGATGCGACCTTCCTAGCGGCCAACAAAAAAATAATTCTTCCGATACTGAGGCAATTCAAACCTGATGCCATTCTTATCAGCCTGGGCGCGGACGCACATTACATGGATCCTCTTGCTTCCCTGACCCTGTCCAGCAAGGGGTATTTGGACATAATGAAGGGCATCGCAAAAATTGCAGAAGAGAATTGCGAAAATCGATGGTCTGTATTTTTAGAGGGCGGTTACAACATTTCCGCACTGGCTGATGTGGTTGGTTCATCTGCGGCAATGGCTTCGGGCAATCCGATTCAAACCCAATTCAACGAGGCAAGTGATACTGAAACAATTGGTGCCAGGTGGATTTCCGAGGCCATTGAAATTCAATCAAAATATTGGAAATTATAGTTTATTAATAATGAGAAAGGTATATTAATAATATCTACTTGGGGGCGGCAAGGAGTAACGTTCATGTCAGATGAATTAAAACCAACCGATGATGTGATGCCCGAGAATGGGTCGAACGATGAGGCCAAGCAGCCTCAGGTATCCGAGAAGAAGGTAATGAACCGTTGGGTCGTCGTCATGGGCGCTATCCTGATTCAGTTGGCCCTGGGCGCTATATATGCCTGGTCTGCGTTCACAACTCCTCTTCAGGGCAATGCCTTAAATCCAAGTGAATACGGTTTCAGCAAAACCGAGGTACAGCTTATTTTCAGCGCAGGTTTGGCTTCATTCGCAGTATTGGTCATCATCGCGGGTCGGCTATTGAAGACCCATAGCCCCAGGAACATTGCTCTATTGGGCGGTGTCATTCTCGGTCTTGGGTACCTACTCGGTGGCCTGGTCGGTGCAAGTTTCATTGGAAAACTTTTCACCATCGGAATAATCGGTGGCGCAGGTATCGGACTAGCATATGTCGTTCCGATAGCCACTGGCGTTAAGTGGTTCCCGGACAAGAAAGGTCTTGTCACCGGGCTTGCTGTGGCAGGTTTTGGTTTCGGTGCATTCATCTGGATTCTTTTGGCAAATCCGCCAAGCATTCTTGGTTTCAGTGGTTTGATAGTGCAGGAAACCGGCGCATTTGTTTACACAGTGGCGAACGTCGACATGGTCTTCATGATTTACGGTGTAATATTCCTAGTTATGGTTGTTCTTGGCTCGCTAGTAATGGTCAACCCGCCAGAAGGCTGGAAACCAGCTGGCTGGAACCCACCAGCACTGGCACCCGGTAAGAAAGCCTCCAAGGGTTTTTCACCTAGGGCCATGATGAAATCGCCACAGTTCTGGATGCTTTGGACAATGTTCATTGTTGGCGCTCTAGCCGGTCTAATGGTCATCGGTAACGTGCAGAACTTTGCCAAGGATCCGGTTGACGGTTTCGCAGGTCATGGGTTCACACCAGATCAGGCAATTGATTTCGCAGTGCTTGGCGCGGCAATATGTTTACCCATCTTCAACGGCGCAGGTCGCATTGTCTGGGGCCAGGTCTCAGATAAGATAGGCAGGAAGAAGGCACTCATGTCCATGTTTCTTTTCCAGGGTGTCATGATGGCAGCATTCTTCTACACGACCAGCAACGAATATGCGTTCTACATCGTCGCAGCACTCATCGGTTTTAACTTCGGCGGTAACTTCGCACTATTCCCGGCAGCGACCGCGGACACGTTCGGTTCTGACAAGGTCGGAATCAACTATGGATTTGTGTTTACAGCTTACGGGATCGGCGGCATTGCCGGGCCATACCTTGCAGGCTTTGTCCAGGACCAGGGAATGTCCTTCAGCTATGCATTCTTCCCGGCAGCAATCATGTGCTTTGTTGCAGCTGGACTTGCCTTGATGTACAAGCCGGAAGCAGTGAACAAGGAAGAAGAAAATGCAGCCTAAGCGAGCAGATATATCAGAAGAGAAAAAGCGCCTAATCGAGGGCAACCACAGGTTCATCCAAACCCATGGTCATGACCTCGCCAGGCATGTTTCAGGCCAGAAGCCCTATGCAGTGATTCTCACATGCTCGGATTCTCGAGTGCCACCGGAGCATATTTTCAATGCAGGCGTTGGCGAATTGTTCGTGGTAAGAGACGCTGGAAACATTGCCTTTGGCTCATCTGTCATAGGCTCGCTGGAATACGCAGTCAGTCATCTTCATGTGCCTCTTCTCCTCATCCTGGGCCACACTAATTGTGGCGCAATGAAGGCCTCGGAAACCGGTCCTGGTGATGGAACCTGCATTGGCGATATCGTCAATGAGATTCGTTGCTGCTTCGGCGGCGATGACCATCTCAGGGACAATGTTCGAAGACAGGAGAAAATGATTCTCCAGCGCAGCCCTGCGATCGCCCAGGCCGTGGAAAGCGGTGCCCTGGAGATACAGGGTGCTATCTATCATCTGGAAGACGGGACTGTTGAGTTCCTGTAATCAAATAAAGTAAATCACATTATATTGGAAGCCGCTGTGCCGTGACAGACCGCCGTGCATCGTACATCTTATTGCTTATGAAATCAAAGCCAGTCGGCTTTGATGAGTCAGATGCACGGCCTATACACGTAAACTTACAGCCGGAGGCTGGTAGTTTACGGTTCTCTCCAGCGAGCCTTTTTAACAACCAGTACCGAGAACACTATCACGGTAAGTGCCAGTATAATCCAGTGAAGCATGAATGCAGTCCCGTTCCAGGCTGTTAAATCTGTCGAGTACCTGATTATTGCGGCTGCATTGGAAGTGGGCAGGAGATACACAAACCATGAGAGGTCCATCCCTCCAATGTTCGTCAGCATGGTTTCCGAGTAGTAGACCGGCGGCAGAAACACGAATCCGAAACTCAGGATATTGGCTATTATGCCAAGCGTGTTCGGGCTGGTCTTGTGCAGGTAGGTCGCGATTGTGAACCCTATTGTCGCCAGCGCCAGCCAGCACAGTACCATCGCGCCAAGGGTCATGAGTATCGATATTGGATCGAACAGGCCCCGGTAGACTCCGTAACACAGGAACGCGATGAATCCTGGGAATGAAAAAATCAGGAACCCGAGAGTAAGGCCCATAACGTAGGATAGCGGATGGACCGGCATGGCAACAACCATCTCCCGAAGTTTCACGTACCTGTCGTATGTGAGGTCCTGAATAGATGCGGTGATTGCGATGAACCCGATGCTGGATACAATCACGCCAATAAGTCCGCCATTGAATGTGGCCTCGGCATTATCTCCTCCAGCAAAGAGCCCGATGAAGAACAGCGGGATTGCTGCCAGCCCCACCAAAATCAGTAGCATTAGCGGCTGCCTCTTGAGGTCAGGTATGGATTTCATGTAGGCGATTATCCACATGTCCCTGACAATCTTTCTGATGTTCATAGGAGTTCACCTCCGGCCAATCTTACAAATGCATCCTCAAGCGTTACTGGTGCCGCCTCAGCCTGAACCCCTTTCTTCAGCATTTCCCTGACCAGTTCGATGGCATCCTCATCATTCTTCAGGTAGATGACCAGGCGGTCCCCGATTTTCGTGATGTCGGAAAATTTGGACTTGTCAATCTCGCTTTCCGGGACAATTACCCGGTACTTGAAAGGAACTTGTTTTTTAATCTCAGCTGTCGTGCCCACTATGATAAGCTCGCCCTTGTTGATGATGGCCAGCCGGTCCGAGACCATTTCGGCCTCGTCCATCATATGCGTTGTCAGAATGATTGTTTTGCCCTGAGCCGCACGCTCGCGCAATGTGGACCAGACATTTCTTCGGCCAATTGCATCCAACCCACTCGTTGGCTCGTCCAGCATCATAACTGGCGCATCGCTGGCAATGGTGGCTGCAATGAGCGCCCTTCTCTTCTCGCCGCCTGACATGGACTGGCATGGTTTCGAGCGCATATCCCACATCAGCATGGCCTTCAGTGCCTCTTCGGCCTTCTTCTTGGCGGTTGGCTTGTCCATCCCTCTCAGCAGACAGAAATTATGGGCATAGTCCCAGGGCGTGAAATTTGCATAGGCCATTGCATCTTGCGGCACCATGGCGATATTGTTCCGTATGGCTTCAGGATTTTTTACAACGCTGTCCCCGAGTATTGTGGCATCGCCAGCCGTGGGCATAAGCTGTGTGCACAGTATCCTGAGAAATGTGGTCTTGCCTGCGCCATTCGGTCCCAGTATGGTGAATACCTCGCCCTTGTTAACTGTCAGGTCCATGCCCTTCAGTGCCTGGGTTTTCTTATCGTAAGTCTTCGAGATTCCTTTCGCAATTATTGCGGATTCGTGATTGTGATTCATGCTTTCACCTATTTCTAACCCTTAATAAAATGTACAGAGTATTTAAAGAATCTGGAAAATTGTGCCCACTCTTGCCATGGCATAATTAACCATCCAGTGATATAAAATCCAGCTTTTGCCGGATTTTATGATGTCTCTACTTTGCCGGGCATTCCTCTCCATTGAAAATATCCGGTTCAATGTAAATGGTCAGTTTCATCTCGACCACTGACCTCATGACCTTCTCGATGCTGTTTATTGCCGCTGCAACGCCCTTTGCATCCAGTTCTCCTGAAAGCTCGACCTTGGCAGCCACAAGCAGCTCCTCAGGCCCGATATGCTCGGTGCGGATATGTATGAGCTTGCATACTTTAGGATGGTTCCGTATTGCCTTCTCCAACTTGGCCTGGGTGTCTTCGGACGCGGATTCACCGAGAAGCAGTGACCGCATCTCGATTCCCAGGATAACTGCGATTATGCCCAGAAGAATACCGATTGAAAGGCTGCCCATAGCATCGAACCTTGAATCACCAGTCCACATGGCCAGACCGACTCCGGCCAGTGCCAGCGCAAGTCCGACAAGCGCGCCCAGGTCTTCCAAGAGGACAACAGGCAGTTCAGGAACCTTGGAATGGCGGATGAACGCCCACCAACCCATTTTTCCCTTGACCTTTCTGGATTCATGTATGGCAATTTTCATTGAATAACTCTCAACTATAATCGCGAACAGAAGAATTCCCACTGCCCAGAGCGGTGAATCTATGTCATGGGGGTTCACCAGCTTGGTCAAACCTTCATAAATTGCAAACACCGCACCCAGGGAGAATATGACCACTGCCACCACGAAGGCCCAGAAATACCTCTCCCTGCCGAAACCGAACTGATGTTCTCTGGTCTTTTTCCGCTTGGCAAGATTGCCGCCAAGAATCAGCAAGCCCTGGTTCGAGGTATCAGCAAATGAGTGAACGGCCTCTGCCAGCATTGACGCTGCACCTGTGAAAATGAAACCAATTGTCTTGGCAAAAGCGATTCCAAGGTTAGCCAGAAACGCGGCTATGATGGCTCTTCGACCTTCTCCCTTCATGGGCATTGGATATAAACGCGGCATAAAACCTTTTTCAGGGTTGAAAATTTCATGGGAAGCTTATTATCTAAAAGGCTGCATACAGTCGGTTGATGGCAACGGTAAAAACCAAGGCAAAGCCGAAGAAAAAGGCCGCAACCAGCAAGGCAAAACCAGCCACCAGGCCCAAGACAACAAAACCAAAGATTGAAGAGTCCAAGAAGGTCGAGCCTACCTTGAAAGAAGTCAACAGGGTGATTGAGAACCTGAAAAAGCAGAATTCCAAACTCAGGGGTGAACTGGATGCATTGGCCAGGACCACCAAGGCCCAGCAGAAGCAGATTGCCAGCCTTGAAGGTAAAATGGAAACCAGGACCAAGAGAGAGGATATTTTCATGACTGCTCTTGAGATGAATTCCAGGTCCAAGAAAGGCGACGCCGGTGCCATAGACCGAATAGGCCAGTCACTTCTCACGACCGACGAACATGTCCTGAAATATGGTAAAAGAATGGAAAACATGCTCTCGGCCCTGAAGAATCATAGAGAATACCTCATCAAGCTAAACAAGAAAGTCTATAAAATCGAACCTGCCAAGAAAATTGAAATGGAACTGAAGATTATTAGGAACACATTGTCCATCATGGCACTCTGCGGATTCAATATTGACAAGGCCCTGTTCGGGGACATGAAGCGCATCAACAAGATGATGGAGAAGGAAGATTCTGACCTCACCAAGGTCCAGAAGCGTATGGCAGGGTTCAAGAGAAAATTTGATGAAGAGATGGAAAAATTCGATTTTGATAGTATTTTCAAGAAGTCGGATAATATACCTGGCTACAGGTAAAAGTGTGGCAGACCGCCATGCACCGTGATATTATTGCATATTTCATCAAAGCATAATGGCTTTGATAAATCAGGTGCAGGGCCTACACACCTGAACTTCGAGTCCCGAATCGATTAATGCAATTTCTTGAAAATAATTGACAATTCAGGGACTAGTAGTTTAGGCCGAATTCGCGGGCGCCTATGAAATCTTTTACAAATCTTGCCGCAAGCGCCGCGGTATTACCATTGTCAACTGGCGGGCAAACTTCTACGATGTCAAAACCTGACGTTCTTGGAGCGACATGCCGGATTATGTCCCTTACCATGACAGGCTCCAAGCCGAACGGCTCCGGTGTTCCCACGCCGGGCGCGAATGCCGGGTCAATGCCGTCTATGTCTACCGAAACATAGAGGTTTCCAGGCAGATAATCATCAATGAATGCTATCAGTTCCTTTGTACCAAGCTCCCTGGCTTTGTCTGCCGTGATGTATTTCAGGTTAAGGCGTTTAGCATCATTTAACTCTGATTTGCATATCGATCTGATACCTACCGGGAGGATTTTTTCAGGAGAAATAATCTCATCCATGCGCCTGATTGCGCAAGCATGGTTGTTCTTGTCCCCCTTCAACTCGTCCCTGTAATCCAGATGGGCATCGAACACCAGCACGGAAACATCAGCAAATTCTGCAACGGCATAAGGAGAAACAGAATGCTCGCCTCCCAACATGATGGGAACCTTTTTGGCGGCCAGGATTTCCTTAACAACCTCGGATATTTCCTTCTGGGGCTCTTTCATCGGAAGGTCTCCTTTGTCATAAGTTGGAATTTCTGAGAAATCGATTTCCAAATCAGGCATGAAGGATTCATATGTGTAAGATTCATTTCTGATGGATTCAGGGCCTTTACCCGTGCCCCGTCTATGCGTGCCAGTCAAATCAAGCGGCACGCCGAATATTACATACTTGCTATTGCTGAAAACCGCATGTGCATCAGAAAATAAAGTTCCGTTCATTCATCATACTCTCGTGATCTTTTTTCTGTCCATGGCAATGAGATACTGTATCTCGGCGCCTTCTTTGAGGTCGTCCTTGAACTCGTCCGGAATCGGGATGTTGAATGTTTCGTAAGTAACCATATCCATCATTTGAACTTCATTGCCGACGATTGCAAGTACCTGGCCGGCACGTTTGTCAATCATAGGGACCTTTACCTTGTGTGAAACTGGATGAACAAAGCTCCTCTTCTGTCCGTCGAATATTCCGACACCCTCGACCCGAGCCTTTGCTTCACCATGCTTCCCGGGCTTGGATGTTGACAGGCTGGTTATCCTACAGGGTTCGTCATCTATCAATACATAGCGTCCTTCTTTCAGGGCTCTGACTTCGGCTTGTTCCCATGCCATAATAATCGACCTCGGTATTTCACTGTACATTAAAAGCCTTGCGTTTGAAGTGTCTAACCCATTTTTCTTGAAATATCTCTCATATGCTTAATCGGGCAATCACAAAAAGATTAATATGCTCGCACCAATCCGCTATTGATGTACGGTTACATTCAGCTTCTCAGACCAAAAAACTGCCTGATGGCGATATTGTCAATAATCGCGGTCAGCCTGGTTGCAGCAAAGTTGGACCTCTATTCAATCCCCTTGATAGAGGTACTCGCCGCCTCCCTGGTGGTCTTCATGTTCACAGGCGCGGGAAACACGCTAAATGACTATCTGGACAGAAATATCGACAGGAAAAATCATCCTGAGCGCCCAATTCCGGCCGGAAAGGTCAAGCCGCGCAATGCAGCCGCCTTTTCAGGCATCCTGTTTATCGCAGCCATAATTCTGGGCCTCTGGCTCAGTCTCTATTGCATGCTCATAATCCTCATCAACCTGGCAATCATGCTTGCCTACGAGTTCAAGACCAAGTCCATGGGTCTTTCCGGAAATATTATGATTAGCTGGCTGACCGCATCACTATTCCTGTTTGGCGGTCTGGCGGTTCTTGAAAAGTTTCCAGAAATTATGGTGCCAGTGCTGTTCATGTTCCTCCTCTCATTCTTTGCCACACTTGGCCGCGAGATAGCCAAGGACATCCAGGACATGGCTGGCGATGAGGGCAGAAAAACTTTACCCATGAAAATCGGGAAAAAAAGAGCAGGATATGTGGCTTCCATCGCCTTTTTGATAGGCATTGGCCTCAGCCCATTGCCTTACATCCTCGGCATATTCGGTTTCTTCTTCCTGGTCACAGTGCTTTTCTCGGATGCGATATTTATTTATGCAGCATTCATACTTTCCCGTAATGCCGAAAAAACATCGGAAAGTGCCAAGCTGGCGATGTTCGCCGCGTTGCTTGCCTTCCTCCTTGGAGTGATATGATGAACGTGATGGAATATATTTGAGAGAAACTGAAGACCCAGAAACTTCACATGACCCTGCTCGATCCTTACGAACAGGAGCCGGATATCGCAGCCAGCATTTCCAAGAGTGCTGCCGAAATTGGTACTGACGCAATAATGCTTGGCGGTTCCACAGGCGTTACCCAGGACATTCTGGATGCAACCGTCGTGGCAATCAAGAAAGTTGTCGATATTCCTGTAATTCTGTTCCCGACAGCGGCGAGCGCAGTTTCCCTAAAGGCCGATGCCATTTACTTCATGAGCCTTCTCAATTCAAGAAATCCGAAATTTCTTCTGGGCGAGCAGATGAAGGCCGCTGCCCTGATAAAAAAGAGTGGTCTGGAGCCAATTTCTATGGGCTACATTATTGTCGAGCCAGGCATGGAAGCCGGCATGGTCGGCGAGGCTGAGCTGGTGCGAAAGGACGATGTCAATACAGCAATTGGTTATTCGGTGGCCGGCGAGCTTCTCGGCATGAAATTGATATACCTGGAAGCCGGGTCGGGCGCTCCTGAACCTGTGCCTTCAAAATTGATTACCGGCGTGAGCCAGGCCATTGACATACCACTTATTGTCGGCGGCGGGATAAGGACGCCCGAGGCAGCTATGGCAGCTGTGAAGGCAGGTGCAGACATTATTGTTACTGGCACAATTGTCGAGGAAGAGGGCGTTTCCGAGAGATTCAAGCAAATAGTTCGGGCAATCAAGGCCTGAGCATTTTTAGAAATAGAGCATGCACCCGGTCGTCCGTTCCAAGTTCAGGATGGAATGTCAGAGCCAGCACATTGCCCTGTTTGACCATGATATGCTCTTTGCCCAACATAGCCAGCGATTCCACTGTCTCACTGATTCTCTCGATTTTCGGCGCCCTGATAAATATGCCAGGGAAATCCTGTTCTAGGCCCGTAATTTTAATTGGCCTTTCAAAAGATTCCTTTTGCCTGCCGAACGCGTTTCTCCGAATCGAGATGTCAATGAGTCCAAGAGGTCTCACTTCTTCCGGGCCTTTTTGATCCAGAATTTCCTTGGCCAGCAAAATACAGCCTGCGCAAGTTCCCATGACAGGTTTGCCTGCCATGGCAAATTCAATAATTGGTTCCCTGAGCCCGAATCTCTGAAGCTGCTTTGCGATGGTGGTGCTTTCTCCGCCAGGCATGAGCAAGGCCGATGCATTGGCAAGTTCGGACGTGCGTCTAACCGGAATAACTTTTCCATCCAAGCCCAATCGCTTCATGGCCGATTCCAACGCGGCAATATGCTCGCTCACATCACCTTGCAGGGCCAGGACTCCGACATTCATGCTTCCGGCAATAGTGATTCCGGTTAAAATGATTGTGGAGCTTGGTGCTATGCACCGTGCATTGTTCTGCATATGAAATCAAAGCCATATGACTTTGATAATAAGGTGCATGGCCTACACATGTAAACTTCCAGGCCCGGAAACAAATGTTAGGCACTGAAGTTCCCAGCAATCTCATGTGGAATCAAGATGTATTCCCAGCAACATGCCCCGTCTGTTTTTATCGGTATCCAAATTTATCTGGCATCCAAATTTATTCGGTTTCCAAAGTCTGCGGACATTTGGAACGAGGGGGTGTTTTGGGATTTGGAACTACGAGCAGTAAGAGGACATTTGGAACGAGACTGAATGATAAACACCGATATCTCAATCAATTCAAGCCCTGCCTGTGAGGGCTGGGTATGTGGCTTCTTAAATTATAAAGAGCCACTTTAGGGTCTGGTAGTTTAGTAGATACTGAAATCTATTTCCTCAAGCCCTTTCTTGGCCACATTGTCTTCGGGGTCACTGCCAAGAACTTCGATGTAATAGCTCCTGGCGTCCTGCATTATTTCGGTGCTCTGGACCTTCCAGCCAACCCTGTACAAAGAATCTGCTTTAAAATTCAGAATGACATTCCTCATGGCCGGGCTAGGTTCATGAGCCAGCGCCATATCGCAAAGCTGTGCCGCTCTACCGAATTTATCCACATCTCGCATGTCTCCTATTCGCTTTATGTACATTGCGATTTCCGGTTTCACGCCCTGAAATTCGTCGTCTGTCATAGCCTCCCTCTGTGGGAATAATGCGGAGGGTGGTTAAAAGCCTTTTGTATGGGAGATGGTTTAATTGAAAAAAGTTGAGCGGACCTGTCGGGATTCGATTTTCCCTGTATCCAAAGTCCTTCGGACATTTGGA
>JAUSPR010000078.1 GCA_030655715.1 Thermoplasmata archaeon | reverse complement strand
GAAAGCAGAACGGAAGGGGTGAGATCAGCGTAAAGGCGGGAACAAACATCAGATACGTGGTCCCCCAGACCATCAGCGGGCAAAGGGAGACAACCCTCTACATGAGGGTAAACGAGCCGGAGGAAATGGTTAGGATTAAAGTAGGCGACATTATGACCAAAGGGATCCGAGTGGTCAAGCCCAGCGAGATGCTGAAGATCGAGCTTTCCGTAGAGACATTAAAGAAACTGAAAGAGGGAACAAAGGAAATCGTCGTAGACTGTGAGAAAAGAGGAGGAAAATAAAGTGGCAAAAGAGAAGACGTTCATCTGCGTCGGTTGTCCACTGGGGTGTGAGGTAACGTTAACCATAAATGATAAAGCTGACGTAGTCGGATTTGCCGGCAATAAATGCAAGGAAGGGGAAAAGTACGTTCTGGAAGAGTATAAGAACCCGGTGCGTACCCTTACTGCCACTGTTTTGACTGAAGGCAGCTCCCAACCCTTGCTGGCAGTGAGAACCAACAAACCGATCTTGAAGACGAAGCAGGTACAAAGCATGGCGGTTATAGCCGGAACGCGGGCGAAACCTCCCCTTAAGATGGGTGATGTCATCGTGCCCAATTTGCTGGATACTGGTGCTGATCTGGTGGCCAGTAGTGATCTGTCTTCATAGATAATAAATGAGGGGGTGCTTTTTTAATGAAAGAAATAACTCTGGAAATGGCTGAAAAGATGCTCGAGGCTGCTGAGAGGTGGGCTGCGCTAGCCGGCTACCCGAGCAGTATTGCGGTAGTTGATAAAGCGGGGGCGGTGATTGCCATGCATCGAATGGATGGTGCCGGACCGATGACCACGGACATTTCGATCAACAAGGCCTTTTCAGCAGTGTATTCGGGCGCGCCTACCTTGATGCTGGCCAGGATGATAGATCCTCGCATGATGGGGGAGACGCTTGGCAGTGGTGGCCTCGGGCTCCTGACACAGGCACGGCTGCGCCTTATGTTCATCCCCGGCGGCAATCCGATCAGAGATGGGGATATGAAGGTAATCGGCGGTATTGGCTGTAGTGGTATTCCTGCTGGTGTTGGTGAAATAAGTGATACTACCGCTGTTCAAGCCGGGTATGCCGCCATTTATGAAGAGTATGATTAGCCGAGCTAAAATGAAATACCAAGGGGGCCAGTGCTATGGTGATGAATATAGATATTGCCAAGAAGGTGATTAAGGCTGCGATAAAACAAGCCCAGGAAATGGACAGGTTGTGTAGTGTTGCCATTGTTGATGACAGGGGATTCTTAGTCGCCCTCCACCGGATGGATCGGGCACCGATCCCAACGGTTGACATCGCCCGTGATAAGGCATGGACAGCGTCCACCTTTAGAATGCCGAGCTCGGATATAGGTAAGTTTGGTGACCCGTCAACCCCGGGCTTTGGATTTAATACGCAAAACTGGAACGACCGATTAACGACAATCCCCGGCGGGTTGCCGATTAACGATGGCGATGAAGTAATTGGAGGGGTCGGGGTAAGCGGAGGAACACCTGAGGAGGATGTAAGTGTCTGCCGGGCAGCGCTCGCTACGGTATTCGCTTCGGATTGAGTAGCAAAATTGAAAAAATGAAGATCGAATACACCCCAATTGGAATCATCCATTCCCCATTTCGGAAGCTCGAAGGCATGCCGATTCAGCCGTCGGGTGCCGCCGGTGTAAAGGGCACTGTCCAAGTGTTCGAGGATTTCCGTCCGGGGCTTATGGACCTCGACGGCTTCTCACATATCATCCTGCTCTATCATCTCCACCGCAGTAAAGGATTCAAACTCCACGTTGTGCCTTTCCTGGATTCAAAGCTGCGGGGACTCTTCGCTACACGCGCGCCCAAGCGTCCGAATCCGATCGGGCTTTCTGTCGTCCGACTCGACAAGATCGAGGGAGGCATACTACACATCCGGAACGTAGACATTCTCGACGGCACCCCGCTTCTGGATATCAAGCCTTTTGTTCCTGAATTCGATGCCCACGAGGAGGTACGTACCGGCTGGTTTGAGAAGGCCAGCAAAACCGCCTCAAACCGGAAATCGGATGATCGATTCACATAGGACCGCAAACAGGTTGCACCGTTTGACCCTGCCCCCGGGGCTACGAAAAGGAGTAAAAGAGCAGATCGATGCCGATTGCTTTTCTCGGTTATGGCTGTTTTTAAATCATGGGATCATTTGTTTCTTGACACGCAAAATCGCTTGCCTTACACTCCGCCCGTCAAAAAGCAATATTCTATCAATAATTTCAATTTAATACACTTTGAAGCTGGTTATAAAGGTTTTTCTTATATCTGAGGGTAAAGTTAATGGCATTGAAGATTGGTCTCAAGTATTGCAGTGATTGCAATCCTAAATATGACAGAACCGTTAAGGTAAAATATCTCATGGATGCCCTGGGGAATAAGATCGAATTTGTTAATTACAAGAATACAGACGTAGATTATGTGTTACTGGTGACAAGTTGCGACGACGGGTGTGCCGAGCTGAATCGCTTTGAAGGGAAGGACACCCGCATAATAAAAACTATCAGTGATGCGGAGAACTTTGTTAAAGAGGTGCGTGAATAAGGATATACGGCAGCAAAAAGCACACGCTGTTTAACAATTACTGTTGGGCCGAAGGAGGAAGAAATGCCAGTATTACCGGAAAAAGTAAGCACAGCATGGGATGAACGCACGGGGCCTGTTATATTTACCACTGTAGATGGGAAAGGATCCCCCAATGCCATCTATGCTACCTGTGTAAATAAATTTAATGAAGATACGATAGTGATTGCGGATAATTTTTTTGACAAAACACGGAAAAATATCCTTGCAGGAACCAGGGGTTCTATCCTTTTTATTACGCCGGAAGGCAAGGCCTTTCAAGTAAAAGGGGCGATTGAATACTACAAAGAGGGTGATATCTTTGAGGATATGAAAAAATGGAATCCGAAACAACATCCAGGCCATGCCGCAACAGCATTGAAAGTGGAAGAGGTCTATTCAGGCTCCGAAAGGCTGTTGTAGGCATAAAAGGTACACGAACCGGATTTTCAGAATTGACAAACAAACCACAAAATCGACACATAATTTCAGGCTACCTGTTCGCCATTGCTGCAACGGCTCTCTGGTCTGGTAATTTCATCATTGCGCGCGGTCTTAATGAGAGCATCCCGCCCATCAGCCTTGCCTTCTGGAGATGGGTTGTTGCAGTCGTTGTGTTTTTGCCCTTTGCATTGAAACCGCTTATTGCCGAATGGGATATCCTCAAAGCACACATCCCTTACCTCTCTATTACCTCAGTACTGGGAATTACCGTATTCAACACCCTGATCTATCTTGCCGGCCATACGACTACCGCCATCAATCTTTCATTAATCTCTATCACCTTTCCCATCTTCATTGTCATTCTATCCCGAATCTTTTTTGGTGAATTGATAACTATAAACAAGGGGATCGGCATCATAATTGTTGCGGCAGGCGTTATCGTACTGATTACGAAAGGAACCCTTTCCACACTCTTACATATAACTTTTGCAATCGGTGATGTCTGGATGCTTTTGGCGGCTATAATTTTCGCGATTTACAGTATTTTATTAAAACGCAAACCTGAGCAGTTAAGCATTTGGGCGCTCCAATTGAGCACATTCATTCTGGGGCTCATTTTTCTATTCCCATTCTTTGTGTGGGAATATGTAACAGCCCCTCCCGTCGAATTTGATGCAAAGACAGTTTCTTCAATCCTATACGTCGGCATTTTTGCCTCGCTCTCTGCCTTCGTTTTGTGGAACAAGGCGATCGTGGCCGTTGGCCCCTCAAAAGCAGGGATGATTTACTATACATTGCCTCTTTTCAGCGGGCTTTTGGCATACCTCTTCTTAAGAGAGGCTATCAGCATAATACATTTTTACAGCGCGTTGCTGATCGTCTCAGGCATTCTTACCGCTAATTATGAAAAACGGGGCCACGTCCCCGTTTGAAAGTCTCACGGCAATATTCCTTGACAAGATATCATAATGGGGTTACTTGTCCGGCTTATTTTTTGATTTTGAACGCATCATATATGCTGAGGAAAACAAACATGAAAAATATATATGTTGGT
>JAUSPR010000077.1 GCA_030655715.1 Thermoplasmata archaeon | reverse complement strand
GAGAGCAAGGCCTATACCTTCCTGAAAGAGGATGGAATCGACCTCAAGGAACTGAGAGGCATCACCGATAAATTCGGCACCATTGACAAGAAGAAGGCCAATGAACTCGGGTACAGCATCGAGGACGGTCATATCTGGGCTGAACAAGATGTGGACATACTTATTCCGGCAGCTCTGGAGAATTCCATAACCGAGGAAGTGGCCAACAAGATAAAGCCCTGCGTGAAGATAATACTGGAGGGTGCCAATGGCCCCACAGCCCCGGAAGCGGATGTCATACTCAACAAGAAGAATATTATGATTATTCCTGACTTCCTGGCGAACTCCGGCGGTGTCGTGTGCAGCTACTTCGAGCAGGTCCAGTCAAACATGAACTATTTCTGGACCAAAGAAGAGGTTCTTGGAAAGCTGGACGACAAGATGACAGAGGCATTCTATTCCGTCCTGGAACTTTCCAAGAAGCGAAAATCCTCACTGAGGGACGCAGCCTACATGATTGCCATATCCCGCGTTGCAGAGGCATGCCGCCTGCGCGGTTGGGTCTGAGATTGCTATGGCGCAAAATCGTTCCAAGGAAGGCAAGGAAAACGGCATAGCCAGGCTCATCGAGAATTTAATCGATCGGAAAGCTGCCAAAGATTCGCAATCCGTTTCGGAACGACCTGAATACTGCATAGCCAATATACTGGTCATTTCCACTGAATATGATTATTTCATATTGGATGAGGAGGGCAGATTGAAGAACCTCCTTATCCTCAAACACCGAAAGGAGGAAAGGTCGGCCATACCCAATCTTGTGCATGCCACGGAGGACAAAGCTTTGGACTCATTTTCATCCGCGGAATACGATGCGGTATTCATCTTCAATCCTCCATCTCGTTCCGATGTAATTTCCATTGCCAGTGAAATCAAGGCCATAAAGCAGGTTCCCGTAGTACTTATTGGCAGGAACACACCGGAAATTTGCGGTATGCTGAACGACATTGAGCAATGCCCTGTTAACTGGGTCTTTACCTGGTCCGGGGACGGCAAAATATTTCTGGACATCATCCAGTTTCTGGAAGATAGCGCGGTTACAGAGGCTGGCTTGCCCAGAATACTTATTGCGAACAGCCAGCCCCAGTACTATTCCCGGCTTGTCTTTGAAGCCTATAAGGTCATTAACGATTACATGTCCAAAGTCATACCAGATGGCCTGACCCAGTCCCAGAAAATCATGCGTATGCAACATCAGCCCCGGGTCATACTGGCAACCAGTTTTGACCAGACCGTTGAGCTTTTCAACAAGTACAAATCTGACATAGTGAGTCTAACGGTCGACCTCGATATAGAGGACGGTACAAAGAAGAAGGATACCGGCACTTTTATATCCAACTTGACCAAGGATTCGCCGGATCTCCAGGTAATGCTGCTTTCCAGTGAATCCACAGATGGCAGCCTGGACAAGGCCTCATTCAGCCTCCTGCCACAATTCAATGAACTGGTCAGGAAAGGCATAGGCTACACTACCCTGGTGTTCAGGGACAATGCCGGAACCGAGATTGCAAGTGCTGATAATATTCGCGATTTTGAGAATGCCCTTTGGAGCATTCCAATTGATATATTTGAGAATTACATAGAAAACGGAGATATAGTGCGTTGGCTCGAAGTCATGATGGAGAACGACCTCTCTGCCAGGGTGAAGGTTCTCATCAAATCCAAGATTGAATCCGAGGATCTGAGGAAGAAGGTCATCGCAGCCATCTCCGAGCACAGGAAGGCCACTCACCGCGGTGTGATTACCACCTATTCCCGGGGAGATTCAGACACCAATGCCCGGTTCAGCCGGATAGGCAAGGGTGCGATGGGCGGTAAGGCCCGAGGGCTTGCATTCGTGGACAAGCTGATAAACACCTACCTTGCGGACGATGTGATTCCAGGTATCAGCGTAAAAATTCCCAGGACAATTGTACTCTGCTCGGACATATTCGATCACTTTATCGAAGACAATAATATTCATATTGATGAATTACCAAATTTCACAGATGAAAGAATCGCCCAGAAGTTCATGGAAGCCGATTTACCTGCTCCGGTTCTGGGGGATATTCGCTCCTTCATCCGTGGCACCAAGGCTCCGATAGTGGTACGTTCATCCAGCCTTCTTGAGGACGCGCTGCACCATCCCTTTGCAGGTGTTTACGCTTCACTTCTCCTGCCCAACGAGTCCTGGGAGGCCGACATAAGATTCCAAGAGCTTTGCGCCTCAATTAAATACGTGTATGCATCGGTCTATTTCCAGAAGGCCAGGACATACATGGCCTCTCTTCAGGACGTCAAGGAGGACGAGAAAATGGCCGTTGTGGTCCAGGAACTGGTAGGCTCCAAGCATGGTTCGATATTCTATCCTACGGTCTCGGGCGTTGCCAAGTCCTTTGACTACTACCCCTCGGGAAAATGCAAGGCCACGGATGGAGTTGTAAACCTTGCCCTCGGCCTGGGCAAGGAAGTGGTGGATGGCGGAACTGCGTACAGGTTTTGCCCGGTGCATCCCAAAACACCCAAGCACGGAACAATGGAAAACCTTCTGGAGCATTCGCAGAAGGACTTCTTCGCTGTTGATTTAAACTCATATGTCAACATAGTCCAGAGGAATGAGGATAGCACCATGAAGAGATTTCCGATTTCGGTAGCAGAGCCGCACGGCTCGCTGGAGCATACTGCATCTACGTACAATCACCAAGAGAATCGCATATACCCCGGAATAGGGCGGGACGGTATTCGGGTGCTGGATTTCGCGCCAATGCTGCAGTTGGAGACGATTCCCATATCCAAACTGGTCCAGGTTCTTCTTCGGGTGAACGAGCTGGCAGTGGACTCGCCAGTGGAAATAGAATTTGCCATGGACATACCCAGGGATGATGCCTCACAACCCGAATTCTATGTCCTCCAGGTCAGGAGCATGCGCTCGACCGGGCAGGACATTGAGATAGAACTTGGAGTTCATGAGCCAGATAATATTTTCTGCCATGCCGCCCATGCCATGGGCAATGGCATTATTTCCGGAATCAGGGATATAGTATATGTCAAAAGAGAGAATTACGACATTGCGGACAATCAGAAAATCATACCCCAGATACGCAACATAAACGAGAAGATGCTGAAATCCCGAACTCCTTACATATTGGTCGGACCCGGCAGATGGGGCTCCACTGACCACTGGCTTGGCATTCCGGTGAATTGGAGCGATATTGCAGGCGCCAGGCTAATAGTCGAAACACCGATTGAAGAGCGGCCTGTTGACCCGTCGCAGGGCTCACATTTCTTCCATAACATGGTAGCAGCCAGGACAGGCTATCTGACCATAATACCCAATACCAAAAGCATAATTAACTGGGAATGGTTAGATAGGTTTACTCCAGTCGAGGAAACCCAGCATGTGAAGCATGTGAGGCTCGAAGAACCGGTGGAGATACGCATTGATGGCGGCCGTGGCGAGGGCCTGATTCTGAAAAAAGTCGAAAGCAGGATTGAGTGAAATGACAGACGATAAAACACAAATTGACACATCCAAAATTCTCCAGGAGAGAATCAAGGAATTGAATTGCATATATGGCATATCCACTCTTATTCAGGACCAATCACTTGACGTTGATGAAACATTAACCAAATCACTCATTTTAATAAAAAATGCCTGGCAATATCCTGAAATAACCTGTGTCCGCATAAAAACCAGAACCAAGACTTACTCAACTGATAATTTCATGGAAACCAAATGGAAGCAAACCGCCAGCATTGCGTTCCGAAAGAATAAGATTGGCGATGTGGAGGTATTTTACCTCGAAGAAAAACCGGAAATCAGTGCGGGTCCTTTCCTGATTGAAGAAAGGCGCCTTTTGAATGCAGTGGCAGACTTACTCTCCACTTATCTTGAGAAGCAGGACATCAATGTCAAGCTCAATGGCTTCGAAACCAAGGCGATAAATGGAGAAAAAAATGACTGGGAAATTATTCTTGAGCTTCTGGTCAAGACAGACCCAAGAGGCGCGCTCCGTATCACTAGACGAATGATATACTATCTCTACAGAATCCAGAACGAAGAGATTACCGCCCTCCTGGCAAATGTCTGCCCCATTGATAGTAACGACGCTGAATGGTGCGGCATTAACATTCCAAACCCAAAGGAGAACTCCATGGAGCTCCAGAAGATTCAGAAGCAGGTATTCGAGATTGCCAAGCGTGCGATTCCGAAAGAACAGGTTTCTGACCTGTTTCAGACCTGGCTTAAATCCGACAAGGGCCGGCCGCTTCTCATAGCATCCCAGAGGCAGGGCATATCTCTCGGTGACATGACTGGCGAGATTAACCGCTACTGGGACATACCGGAGGACGCACGGACGCTCATGCCGGAAGATGAGCGCGCGATAGGTGCCGGCCTGATACGCCGTTTCTTCTCTGGCAGACTAAAATACCTGAACGTGGCAAAGGATTACATCAAGCTTAGCGATTTTGTTGATCTCACGAAAAGGATAGTTGGCCCGCTTCACGGCGAGGGTAAGCTGGGCGGTAAAAGCTCCGGTCTTTTTCTGGCCCAGAAGATAGTTGAGGTAGAGAAGAAGCGGATAAAAGACCTGGAGAACATCAAGACGCCGAAGAGCTGGTATGTTTCCTCGGACTCCATGATGCATCTAATACGCTACAATGACCTTGACGATTTGATAAACATAAAGTACCTGGATCCGACCGAGATAAGGCAGGAGCAGTCATTTTTGGAACAGCTTTTCAAGAACTCGGTTTTTCCACCTGACATAGTCACCGGACTGAAAAGCATCCTTCTGGACGTGGGCGACTGCCCTATCATAGTAAGGTCATCGAGCCTTCTTGAGGACAGCTTTGAAGCCGCATTTTCAGGCAAGTACAAGAGCCTCTTTCTGGTGAACACCGGAACTCTGGATGAGAGACTGGCAAACCTGATGAACGCCATTGCCGAGATATATGCCTCGGTGTTCGCCCCATCTCCCTTGGAGTACAGAAGGGAAAGGGGGCTTCTTGAATTCTCCGAGGAGATGAGCATACTTATCCAAGAAGTGGTCGGAACCAGGGTTGGGCCATACTTCATGCCTGCATATGCTGGTGTATCTCTGAGCAATAACGAGTTCCGATGGTCCCCGCGCATCAGACGCGAGGACGGCATGATTAGGCTTGTAGCTGGCCTGGGAACCAGAGCGGTTGATAGGGTTGGAGATGACTACCCTGTTCTCATCGCTCCATTCAGGCCTGAA
>JAUSPR010000064.1 GCA_030655715.1 Thermoplasmata archaeon | reverse complement strand
ATCAGGCTGGGCGGGATAGAGACCGAACTAAATGGAAATGAGGGCTTGATGATAAGGAAAGGAGCAATGCAGAACGAGATTAAAAATATTACGCAGGAAGAGAGGAGTTCCAGACTTAGATTAGAAAAAGAAACGAAAGTCGAATCGATGAAAATCCAGTCGAAAAAATGGGCTGCACTGATTATTGCACAGGTAATGATGAAGAAGGCCATGAGGAAATACGAGGAGGAACGTCAGCCTGGCGTAATCAAGGAGGCAGAATAGTATTTTTCGACCATGACCAGAGGGATGTACACACAAATAGTCTCCCCCATTGATGAGGAAAAAATTTATGTGATTGACCCGGATGGCAGTCGATTGGACGTTAATGAACTCAGCCGCGGTACGGCTGAACAATTATATTTGTCTCTAAGGTTTGGATATATTCAAGAAATCAATAAATGTGCGGTCCCACTCCCAATCATAATAGATGATATTTTTGTTAATTTTGACCCGGAACGATTTTCCTCTGCATGCAATATTATCCGTGAGATTTCAAAAACTAACCAAATTTTATATTTTACCTGCCACCCAGATACCGTTAAACAGCTAATCACTTCTATTCCTGAGGCACGCACATTTAATTTGGGGTGAGCCAGATGTCTTTAGAGTAATTGATGTTGTGGATCTTCCCAAGTAACATTACAAAAAGGCTGATTAAATACTTTCAATCAACTCCCACACTTCGGGATCATCATCTTCTTCATTTTCCATTAGGATTTCTATAGCTACCTCTTTAAATTTTTGAATTGAATTGTTTGAGGGATTGACATCTTTTAAACGCTTCAAAGTTCTAAGTATTTCAATACCGTTTTCCTCTTCTTCAATAAAGACATTGCATTTCATTTCAAGCAGTTGTTCACTTTTTGGACATTGGATTAATGCAGCATCGATTGTTTCTGTTATGTCTCCAACATAATCAATTAGAAAATCAATATACTCAACCCACAATTCTTGATTGTGTGGGTTAAGCTTAACAAGCCAATCGAAACATACGGTTGCATCCTCTTCGAAGTCATCATATTCAATTTCTAATATCAAGTCTTTTAGCTTCATTAATAAATGCTGATCTTTTGATTTTTCACCTAAAGCTTTTTTAATATAAAACTTGGCTTGATTTTCTCTTCCTTTGTCCTGAGAACTTAAGGCTTTGTTATAATAATTTATCAATTCCTTTGACTGTGGAATATCTTCATTTTTATGGCTTTGTTCTTGTTGTTTTTTGTGCTCAGCGTCATAGCATACTTTATGAACAATAATATGATCTGGCAATTTGATTAATATATCGAAATCGGCTATTTCCTGGTTACATAACGAACAATGCACCATATTTTCATCTCATATAGGCATTACATCCCGATAATATAAACTTAATTATTGGTTTTCGGTTAATACACGGTTTGACATAATATTGGCGAAAGGAGAACTACCCAACCAGGATTAAAACGCTAGTTGAATCCAACACAATGCATTTTTAAGTATCGGATTCGACGATGACATGGCTCCATCTAAATGCAAACTCGAATGTCATCTGGCTCGCTTTATTTACCTAGCAATCGGTGAATACGATAGCTAAATACTACCAATCTGGAGTATTCGCCATGAATCGACATTCTCTAGCATTAATGATTCACAGTGTTCCCGGTAATCAGCACTCTGTAAGCGATGAGATTACCGTGCTACAGAAGATCCTCGAACTCCTTCACCAGTTCTGGATGCTTTTCCTGTAATGCCTTCAGTATGTTAATCACCGAGATATTATCCATGCCGACCTCGTCCAACAGTTTGATGAGCTTGTCGAATGTCTCGTCTGAAAGTTTCTGTGCCTTTTCCTTTGCCATCCAGTTGCGGAACAGCTTTTCCTCGAGCTCGTCCCTCCAGGCTTTTTCATACTTCTGGAAGAACTCCTTGCTGTAATCGCCGAGTTTGATGGCCTCTGCCGCGACCTTACCGGCTTCCATGCCAGACAAACAGGCATGCGCGATTCCGCCGCCGGTCATGGGGTCTATCATTCTTGCAGCATCTCCGACAAGCATTACCTGGTCACATACAACCGAATCAAGTGGAGCATTTATTGAACAGCCGCCCGCGACCATGTCCAGTTCTTGGGCGTTCTTCATCTTCGGGTTGTTGGCTATCCACCTGTCCAGATATTCCTTGGGCTCGCCGCCGTGTTTCACGATATGGGCTCCCAGACCGATGCCGACATTGGCCGTGTTCTCGTTCTTAGGGAATATCCATATGTAACCGCCGGGCGCGATGCTTCCTGCATAGAACTCGGTATATTTCGGGTCAATTTCAATGTTCGTGAGCCTGTACTGGACACAGGTCATTATGTCGCTTGGCTGTATAGTGGTATCAATCCCTGCCCATCTGCCGACCTGCGATTCGTAACCGTCTGCGCCGATGATTATCTTGGTCTTAACAGTAACTGGCTCGCCCTTTGAGATAAGTTTCAGGGCGACAATTTTTCCATTTTCTTTTATTATTTCTGTGGCTGAGGTCTTGACCACTACATCGGCTCCGGCCTCGCCGGCAAGCTTTGCCAGTGCCCTGTCGAATAAATCCCTCTCGATTACATATCCAACTTCGTTTCCAGCCTTTGCCTCATCCACATCGAACGTGAACCCACCTGGTGAGACTATCCTGGCACCGTCCATCTCTGCTGCAATCCATACCCTGTCAATGGGAATTTTGGCCTGGTCCAGCAATCCCCTTGCCAGGCCTTCGCCGCATCTCACATGGGTGCCTATCTCTTGGCGCTTCTCGATGAGCAGTGTCTTGGCTCCTCCCATGGCAGCGTACCTGGCCGCTGTGCTGCCGCCCGGTCCTGCGCCGACAACAATCACATCATATTCCTTGTCCATTTATTTCCCCCCTGGTGTTAGCGCTCCTACCGGACATATCCTGGAGCAAAGGCCACATTCAATGCAATCGTCATTGAACTCAAGTTTCACTTCATTCATGAAAATAGCGTTCTGCGGGCATGAGCCCACGCACAGTCCACAATGCAAGCATTTGTTGACGTTCTCGGTCGGCAATGTTACCCCTCCACTTCACCCTCTGGGTGGGAATTTGGTCCATGGCGTTTCTTGTATTCTTCGAATGTGAGCGAGTGTTTCTTCTCCACTTCCTTCCTGTACTCCGGTCCGGTATTGTAGGCGCAGAACGGAATAAGCCGACCGTCTGGCACAACATAGTGAATAACACATCTCTTGACGCGCTCAATGTCATAATTGTACAGGTCCTGGAAATGCATTCCGCCGACCATGATCAGGCTCCAGGAGATTTCCGCTGTTGCTTTCTTATCCGTGGTGGAGAACACGCCCTCCAGCTGTTTGAGGAACTTATTCACGCTTAGTCCCTTCGGCGCAAATTCCTTCTTGAAATGCTTTCTTATGAGTCCGTAAGCCTTGACCAGTGCGGCTGATTTTATTATCTTTCCCTCGGTGTCAGCGGACAATTTCCTGATGTCTCTGAAAAGGCCCTCGGCATCCACGAACCTGGTAATGGGTGTTGCAACACCATCCTCGCCGACATAAAGGTAGGTGGCCAGACCGCAGTGTGGGTGTGGTGTGAAAGCCAATTGCGGCACGCCCTTCAGAACCGATAAGAATTCGGAAATCGGCGCGACAACCGGTACTGGGAACCAATCTTCCCTCTTGAGGTAATCAGTCTGTTCCCCAAGATATTTCACCATATCTGGCAAGGTGAATCTTCCCGCCTCCCGTTCATCGGGATCAATACGTCCAGTAAAAGAAACCGGTTGGAAATTAACACCTCTCACTGCGTCCCGGTTTTCGATTGCGAAATTCATGATTTCCCCCATCTGGTCCTCATTGAGGCCCTTCATCATTGTGGGAACCAGTACTACAGAAAGCTTGGGCACGCAATCCTTGCAGGACTGTATCGCTTTCTTCTTGATTTCGAGAAGCGGTTTTCCCCTGGCCTGAATGTAATTTTCTTCTCTCAGTCCATCGAACTGAAGGTAAACAGTGTGCAGTCCAGCGTCAACCATTCTCTGTGTGAATGTCGGATCTGTTGCCATTTTTATTCCGTTTGTGGCAACCTGTATCTGTGCGAATCCCAACTCCTTCGCCTTCGCAATTGCCTCGAAGAATTGCGGGTATATTGTTGGCTCGCCGCCTGCGAATTGTAGAGCAGTGCAGGCAACTGGACGCTCGTCCCTCAGTGTCTGCAGCATCTTGGTGACTTCCTCGAATGTTGGTTCGAAGACATAGCCAGCGTCGTTCGCGTTGGCAAAACAAATCGGGCATCTCAGATTGCACCTGTTCGTCAAATCAAGATTAGCCAGTGAAGTACCGCTCAGATGTGCCGCACAAAGACCGCAATCGTCAGGGCAGCCCTTTTTAACTGGCACTGCTGGATTGTCCACGCCAATGCCGTCGACAGCCCAGGTTTCAGCCATCAGATATAGGCCAACGTCGGACCAGTAAACGTCCTTGAAATCGCCATGTTCCGGGCAAGTTTTGCTAATCATAACTTTGCCGTTTTCCTCGTAAATATTGGCTGTAATTCTTGCTTTGCATTCCGGGCACAGACTGCCAGTCGTCTTCGGCAGATGAAGTTTCAGGCTTGATTCCTTGATTACCATCGACATAATATCACAACACGCGCATGCAAGACAAAGACTTAAATGTTTTGTAGTCATACCCGCTACAAAAGGTGATATTATTGGAAATTGAAGAATTAGCTGGTATGGATATGGGAACGTTGCTAGAGCGATACAAAAAGGTCAGAGACGACCTTGCCCTGCTTGATTTCTCGGAATACGAGACACGGGCCTATATCGCGCTTGTGGCATTGCAAGTGAGCGACGCAGAAACAATCGCCATGACTGCCCAGGTCCCGAGAACATCCATGTACAAGGTTCTGGAAAGCCTGGCAAAAAAAGGATATGTCAGCGTGACAGAGGGCAGGCCCAGGCAGTTTTCTGCGGAACCGCCGCTCATGATTAAAGAAAAACTATTGTCTAGGCTGGGCGGGACATTTGACGATCTTGAATCAATTCACGGGATACTCAGGGAGAAGGGAATGCCCCAGGTCATTTACACGGTGACAGGCAAGGAACGCGTACTGAACAAGATGGCCGAGTTTCTCGGAATGGCGAAGCACCGCGTCATGCTCTCCACCTCCAATGCCAGCATCCTGATGGAATCCCTTGATAAGAAGTTCCTGGACGCGCGCAATAGAGGGGTCGAGATATCAGTCATCACATTGCCTGGCCAGAAGTTTATCTCGGGCGTGAAGGTCATACGCCGGCCCGGATTGATTGCCACAGACATGGTGGTTGACGGTCACAATGCACTAATTGCCGGAGCTAGCCTGGAGGTCTGCGGTTTCACGGATAATGCAGTGCTGGCCCAGCATTTGGAAGGCTTCTTGACGATGATGCATCAAACGTAAACTACCAGCCCCTAAAGTGGCTGACGTTATCGCTTTGAAACGATGCCAGACAATTCGGGGCTGTATGTTTACCACCATAGGCCATGCACCTTTTTCCCGCATCCAAATTTAGCCGGCATTGGAACATTTGTTCCAAACGTTTTTGGTCGGTATCCAAATTTATCCGGCATCCGAACTCCTGCGGGAGATTCGGAACTACGTGTGACAAGAAGAGGGGATTTGGAACTACGTGCAATCAGAGGGCATTTGGAGAGGCTTTGATTTCATGTGCCATATCATGCACGGTGCATGGGGGTCTATCACGTTATTACTGCTTATGCCGATTCATCTCAACCCTAAAGGGACTAGCGTTTCTAGCCAGGGGGTTCCCGGCCATAATCATTTAAAATCTGAAAAAAAGGCATCTTTTACTGTACATATGTTAAAGTTGAAAACTGAATATCTTGAAATTGATTTCCAAAATAGAGGAAATAAAAATCAGATAACGTCCATCACGACAACGTCTCTCACGGCCTTCATGTGGTTGAAAGGAAGTATCAATCTGCCCTGGGCGTCGGTTCTGTAGAGGCGAATCTCGACCTCTTCGGCAGGTATCACAAGAACATGTTGCAATTCACCTGTGACCGTGTCCACGACGAAGTTCTCGATCATGCCAAGTATCTGGCCTTCATTAGTCATCACGGTCTTTCCACGCAG
Source organism: Thermoplasmata archaeon (assembly GCA_030655715.1). GTDB lineage: Archaea > Thermoplasmatota > Thermoplasmata > SG8-5 > SG8-5 > UBA147. The sequence continues at coordinate 5,438 of JAUSPR010000064.1, read as the reverse complement.
TTCTGAAACGAATTTCTTCATGTATGCTCACCTCAACCGAAATAGGCTGGCCCGTCTGTAGTCTTTTTCTTGGTCGGACCACTTTGTAGTGATTCCCTAATAGCTTCGTAATATTTGATAGTTTCTTTTGTTGCGGATGGTCGAATAACCTTGAGCGCAGCCTCAAAATGGGAACGTTTTACTTCACTGGCTTTGATATTTTCCCTGATTGCGGTCATTCCTGCCTCACGGCAAACGCCTTCGATGTCCGCGCCCACATATCCATCCGTGGAGTCAGCAAGCCAATTCAGGTCGACATTCTTCAGGGGCATGCTTTTTGTATGAACCTTGAAAATTGCCATCCTGGCATCCCTGTCCGGCGGCCCAACGAAAACCAATCTGTCAAATCTTCCGTTGCGAAGCAGAGCTTTATCGATTATGTCCGGTCTGTTTGTTGCACCGATTATGACCACGCCTTCCATGGTTTCCAGTCCGTCGATTGACGTCAGAATCTGGTTAACTACTTTTTCTGTTGCTCCGGAATCATGGCCAGTGCCTCTTGCTGGAACAATTGCGTCAATCTCATCCAGGAACACGATTGAGGGCGCGACCTGCTTGGCCTTCTTGAAAATCATGCGAACTGCTTTTTCGCTCTCGCCCACCCATTTGGACATAACTTCGGGGCCTTTGATTGAAATGAAATTTGCCTCTGATTCATGCGCAACGGCTTTGGCCAGCATGGTTTTTCCGGTTCCCGGGGGTCCGTAAAGCAAGATGCCTCTTGGCGGTTTGATGCCCAGTTTCTTGAAGACCTCGGGTTGCTTGATAGGAAGTTCAACAGCCTCTTTCAACGATTGTTTCACGTCCTCAAGCCCGCCAACATCGTCCCAGGTCACCTGCGGAATTTCAACCAAAACCTCCCTCATGGCGCTTGGTTCCACTTCCTTCAGGGCTTCTTTAAAATCATCCCTGGTCACTTCCATCTTCTCGACGATTTCCGCAGGAATTGGCTGATCCAGATCAAATTCAGGTAAATATCGCCTCAGTGCTTTCATCGCTGCCTCTCTGCCGAGCGCGGAAAGGTCTGCGCCCACAAAACCGTGGGTTACGGCAGCGAACTCGTCCAGCAATCTTGACCTTGAGATATCGTCGCCTGCAATGGGCATTCCCCTGGTATGAATTTCCATGATTTCCTTCCGGCCAGCGCGGTCCGGTACGCCAATCTCGATTTCCCTGTCGAACCTACCTGGCCTTCTCAGGGCTTCGTCTATTGAGCCTTCCCTGTTGGTCGCTGCAATGACAATGACATTACCTCTGCCACTTAACCCGTCCATGAGAGTTAAAAGTTGAGCCACAACACGGCGTTCGACCTCTCCCTGGACCTCGTCCCGCTTCGGTGCGATGGAATCCAGTTCATCAATGAAAATGACTGAAGGAGCGTTTTTCTCTGCCTCGTCGAATTTTTCTCTCAATTTTTCCTCGCTCTGGCCGTAATATTTGGACATGATTTCCGGCCCCTGAATTGAAAAGAAACTTGCTCCCGATTCATTGGCGACTGCCTTGGCAATTAATGTTTTTCCTGTTCCTGGCGGTCCGTACAGAAGCACGCCCTTTGGAGGCGTAATGCCAAGCCGTCTGAATAGCTCGGGATGGCGCAATGGCAGTTCAATCATCTCCCTGACGCGCTGAACCTCATCTCCCAGGCCGCCAATGTCCTCGTATGCCACGTTCGAGGTGATTAGTTCGTCTTCTGGAACGGCCTCTTCCTTCAGCTCGAGAGTCGTATTCCTGGTCATCATGACCACGTCCTTCGGAGTCGTGCTTACCACGAGAAAAGGAATATTACCGCTCAGGCCGACTCCGGGAATGAGAATGGTATCGCCCTTCACCAGCGCTCTCTGGCCCAAGCCCCTTTTAATGAACTCCTCAATACCCTCGCCGAACCGCACTTTTGTGCCCTGGACCACGGATGGCGCAAGCACAATCTTGGAAGCAGGTTGAACGTTTGCCTTGGCAATCTCGATTTTATCTCCCGGGGAAACCCCAGCGCTCTGGCGCAGCAGATTACACATCCGAATGAGGCCTTTCCCCTCATCTTCCTGAAGCAATTTATAAACTTTCGCGGCGGTTTTCTTCTTGCCGATTATCTCGATGACATCCTCTACTTCAAGTCCAAGGGCGAGCCTGGATTTGGTGTCGATACGCACTTTTCCCAGACCGACGTCGGACTGGCTCTGCGCTCTTTCTACTTTCAGGATAATGCTCTTGGCCATACTTCCACCTCAATCTGGATTGCATTCATTGATTTATTAGTTGTCCTTGAAATATTGATTTTGATAAAGGCCTGGGCAGGGCTTGGAGGATAGGGGAAGAGGGCTCGGTCGTCATCAAAATGCGGGTCAGGCTGGGTGCCGGTAATCTCATCGTCCCTAGACTGCAGATTACCGGGAACGCTGTGAATCTCATCGCCTGCATAATGCTGATTCATGGCGAATTCTCTAAATCGTAATATTTAGTCCTCGAATTCACCGATTGCCATCAAAATGAGGGGAATTTTATGGTGCTGGATTTAGCGATAAAATGCTGCCGCACCATCGTCGAATGCGATGAGATAGGTTGTTGAGAGATGCATTCAACATGCGGGAGATGCGTGGTGGATTCGGGCATAATGGCTGGTGGGTATGGGAATTCGCCCACAAGGGCGTATTTGGGTGAAGCGACCGCAGCCAGATACATTCTGTTATACGCCGTTTCATCATGAATTTGAGTAATTCTCCTAATTTTCCCATATTCGTGGTAGGTTTAAATTATCAATAATCTCAGGATCCTTTTCATCTCCTGTTCCAATAAGTATTTTGGCGGGATGCCACTCGTCTAGAACTTTGGATAAAATTCTAGTGGCCTGAGTTCTCACGCTAGACGATTTATTAATTGGCACTCTTTCTTCGAAATTATCACAAATGAAATGCAGACATTTACCGCATTTATGAAGTGATACTGTAAAAAGAATTTCATTTTTATACGACAGTAAAATTGCCAAAGTAGGTTGTGAAGGATTGATGTAAATAGAGCAGAAAGATTTTTGTTCCCAATCGCTTGCCGTTATCCTCTTTGCAACATTACTATCAATTACATTCGTAAAAGATACATTACAACAAGGGCAATTATCAATCGGAAGCGCTTTATTTATTAATGAAAGGGGAATATTTGATCCAAGCCAGCGAACTTCCTCGATTGCAGAATCTATCCAGCTTTCAGGCGACCCTATATGTAAATGATATAGTCGTTCAAAAACTATTTTTGACTCAATTGTCTGAAAAATTAATCTCATAGAATGTATGCTTTCTTCAGTCCCGTACATATTTATTACAGCTAGAACTTTGGGGCTTTCTTTTTGAGCTTCTTTTACAAATGCTTCCCATTCAAGTTTGTATTTTAATATCTTTTCAATTCCAAGCTCTAAATGATTCATCTGTGTATAAACTTGAGGTCTATGATGTGCATCATGATCCTTGACGCAAAGAACAGCTAAGTTTTCAAGGACAGTGTTATCTCCATCAATATGATGAAAATTAACCCCTTGCCCTCTTGTTTTGCATACACAACAAACTCCTGCATTCATAGAGAGCAAATTTCGCTTCTGTTTAGGTGTGGGGTTTTTTCTTTTAGGCTTTATTGACATAGGTTAGATCTTCCTCAATGGCTCAAATTGGAGGGATAATAATCTCTTTGAAATGACGTATAACTTCTATTACGCGCAGTTCCACTTCGCCCCGGCAGTTCTCGCTCATTCAAACCCAAATCTATATCCTCGACTAAGTTATTATGCCTTTCGGGAAGCATGTAAATGTTATGTGGGCAATTCGAATCACGATGAACTCTTCCCCACTTTGGGCGGGGCAATTCTCTCTCCAACCAGGGCGCTATGCCCGAAGCTCCACCCCTTTTTTTTTAAACGCAATCTTAATAGCAGATGTACCATTTCACCTGTGAAAGAGGAAAATAATGCCAGATAATGTTATTGACAAAAAGATCTTGAGTGAGGAAGATATTTGCAGATTATTCATCACATCGGCTATTGAGAGCTGCGGATGGACCATAGACTTGTGTGGGTATGAAGGAATCTAAAGGTGGCTGGTACATGGCAAATAAATCAACGAAAAATGATGTTGGCGTTATAACGAATGCTACACAAGAAAAAAATAGCAGTCTGTCAACACACTCTGCTTTTCAATTCGCTGAACGCTGGAAAGCTGCTACTAATGAGAAGGCAGATGCTCAATCCTTCTGGCTTGAGTTCTTCAGGGATGTTTGCGATATTGCAGACCCCCGAGCCGCCGGTATCGAGTTTGAGCGACCAGTAATCTCCTCTAAAAAAGGAACGACTAATTGGATAGATGTTTTCTGGAAGGGCAACCTGTTAATCGAGCACAAATCAGCAGGAAAAGACCTGGGCGTGGCTGAAAAACAAGCCAGAGACTATGTTCTTTCCCTGCCTCCCGCACTCAGACCATCGGTAATTCTTGTATCCGACTTTGCACGTATCCGCATAGTGGAAATCATCGCAAACAAGTCCTACGAGTTTGCTCTGTCCGAACTGCCAGATAATCTGTTCCGCATCGAAGCGATAATTTCTCAACAAACAAAAGGAGTTGCAACCGTAGAAATCGAGGCAGACCAAAAAGCATCAATATTAATGGCCCATCTATATATGCAATTAGAAAAGAATGGCTATACTGGACATGATGCCTCCGTGTTTATGGTTCGTATTCTATTCTGCTTATTCGCAGATGATACGGGCATGTGGAAAAGCGACCTGTTCAATGATTTCTTGAACGATACTGCAGAGAACGGTAAAGACCTCGGCCCTCGTATTCAATCCCTCTTTGAGATATTGGATTCTCCCAAAGAGGTACGCCCTATAATTATGGATGAAACCCTTTCTCAATTTCCGTATGTTAACGGCAGCTTGTTTAAAGAAAAATTACCTATCTTCTTCTTCACTAAAGAGATGCGTGATGCACTACTAAATGCGGCAACCTATGATTGGAGTAAAATCAACACAACCATATTCGGTTCTCTGTTCCAAAGTATCAAGAGCAAGGAGGACAGAAGGGAACACGGTGAGCACTACACAAGCGAACTCAATATAGAAAAGGCACTTAACCCACTTTTCATAGATGAACTAAATTTGAAGTTGATTAAAGTGTGGGATAACATTCCAAAACTCAAAGCCTTGCGAAATGAACTTGGCACCTACAACATACTTGACCCTGCTTGTGGTAGCGGTAATTTCCTGATACTCGCTTACAAGCGTCTTCGCCAACTGGAATTTGAAATTATAATCCGTATAAGGCAACTCGAAGGTAAGAAATACAATAAACAACTCGATGCAACGGTAGGACTATGTGTGAAATTAGAGCAATTACACGGCATTGAGTATGAGGAATGGAGTTCCC
>JAUSPR010000056.1 GCA_030655715.1 Thermoplasmata archaeon | reverse complement strand
ATAAATGGAAGTTGAAATTGTCAGGATACTGCCAGATAAAATCCACTGGGGGAGCCCATTTAATATGCCATAACCGGCAATTGCAAGGCCCATTGACACACCAGATAATCCCAAAGTTCTTTTCCAGGAATTTAGATCCACAATATTGCCGATTACTATCAAAATACAAATAATAATAAGGGAGTAACCAGGAAGCTCGCCGAAGTCCCTTCCGAATTCCCCGTATAAAGATCGTTCATTGACCAGGGTTGTTGAGATTTGCAAATCGTAGAGGCCGAAGAGTATTGCGAAAATCGCCCAAAGGATAATAATGACAAGAAGTGGTTTATCGAGTGACTTTGCCCAATTATTTGTCATTTCACCCATGGAACCTCGATTTCATTTACTCCAGGAACTTTTTCATGTACAGATAATCCGGAGTGAGCTGGCCCTTGTGCACGACAACGCATTTCTTGATTTCCGGGGGAAGCCTGAGCATGTCAAAATCGACCTTGTAGTCTGCCTTTGCTATCGCAGCCACGAATGGAAGCAGTTGGGTGCCGAAGAATGTGGATGAATCCCTTGGCAGCATTGACGGAAGAGTGTCAACGGCCATTACCACGGGGCCGTCACCCTCCCAGCCATAGACTATATCGTCCTTTTCAGCTAGGTACACGTATGACGGTAATCCCGGGTCTGTTGCCTCCTTAGTAATCTGGATTGAACCTTCAATGTCGCATGTAATGTCTCCGACAACCTTCAGCCGGGATTTCATTGTCCAGTTGTTCTTCACCCATTCCTTGGTTATCAGCATTGGATAGGCCGGTGTCCAGTAAATGCAATTGACAAGTATGTTCAAATGTTCAAGGTACTGGGAGAATACGCCATCATATTTTTCTGGATGCTTGAAATAATCCTGAAGTTCGAACTTTTGTGCTGGATCCTTCGGAACCACCATGTCCCTTTCGTAGAACACGACCTTGTAAATGACGTGTCTAGAATACTCGCCATTCTGCATGAATAAATCCAGCTCGTCAGGTTCTATCTCCTCGACAGGAAGAATGTCCAATATCTCCTGGGCACCTTTTGACACATTTCCATAACCTGCAAATCCTACGACCAGTGGTCCGAGATTCTCCGGAAGCCCTTCGGTCTCAATCCAGGTAGCCACAACCTCCAGTGCTGCCTTGGCTTCGTCAAGGCTGCCATAGTCAAGCGGTCTTTTCAATCCGATGAATGGTGTTTTCATGCCTTCCCATTCCAGTCTCTTTCCCAGAAGATGGAGGGTTTCCAGCATGCCAGCCAGACCCGCATAATTTCCAAAGAATATCAGTCTCTGGTTCTTGTCATTGGTTATTTTCTCATAATCCAGAAGCGTGCATCTTTTTTCCATCAATTTTTTGAGCATTGGCATGTTGTATTCCTGGCCCTTGATGGTGTGCGAGAAGAATATTCCAGCCTGATCCTCGTGAAATGCATGCAATGGAAATTCCTTTATCCCGAAAACCACATTGCACATTGTCAGGTCTTCCTGTACCTTTGCACCGGCCTCGATGTAATCCTCGTCCGTAAAGACTCTAATTCTGGATGGCTGGATAACCACTTCGATACCATGATGTACCAGGTCCCTCACATGCCTAGGGGCAAGCGGGGCCCTGCGTTCCCACTCGTTCTTGTCCTCCCTTCTGATTCCGATAACTGGATGCATTCAATATCCTCCTTGTAGCAGTCCCTTATTCATAGATGATAGATAAGGGTTATGAATGAAAATTGCTTCACCCTATCTATATGAAAGGTTTCGGTTACATCCTTGCATCCGCTTCTCCTCGGAGGATTGAAATGTTCAAGAGGATGAAACCGGAAGGAATGATTATTTCAAGTAATATTGAGGAAAATATCAGCTCAGAGGATTCACCAATCAGGATAGCCATGCAAAATGCCCTTGCAAAGGCCCTTGATGTGGCGAAAAACCATGTAGATGCAATTGTGACTGGCACAGATACTATAGTTACAATCGATAAAGCCATTCTGGGAAAGCCAAAAGACCAAAAAGATGCCGTTCGGATATTGAAAATCCTTTCTGGAAGGGCCCACCGTGTCATCACGGGGGTTGCGATTGTAAACATTAGGTTTAATATCCAGCTTGTCGATTTCGAGTTCTCCGAAGTGACATTCAAGGAATTGTCCAGCGAACAAATTGAGCGATATGTAATGGAAAAACAACCACTGGACAAGGCAGGGGCATATGGCATCCAGGAGATAGGCACAGAGTTTGTCGAATCTTTGGAAGGAAGTTACGAGAATGTCATGGGCCTCCCCGTATATTTGCTGACGGAAATGCTCGAAAAGATTACTAAAATGGTAAACCAACGAAAAAGTATATTATAAATCACTACTTTCAGAATGGCAAGGGGGGGTTTGTTAACCCATTCTCACTGTAAAGACCAGCCATTCTTTCGGAATGATAGGTCTGGCAACTTGTATTAGATAACAGCCCCGAGGAGGTAAATGAATGATAACATTTAGCGACAAACAGTTGAAGATACCGAAAATGAGCAAACCGGTCTATCTCGTCACGGGAGGCATGTCCAAATTTGCCCGTGCCATGCCGGAAAAGAGGACTGAAGAGATATGCATTGACGCAATGACCGAAGCAGCAAAATTCATTGACATGACCCCGGCCCAATTGAAAAAATACATACACACTTGTTATTATGGCCATTTCGCAGATCATTTCGGGGACCAGTTGCTGGGCGAATCCGTCATTCACGACCGCCTTGGCCTGGACCCGCTGGGCAACTGCGGGGTCAAAACAGGCGGCGCCACCGGAGGAACCACCTTCTGGGAGGCATATAAGACAATTGCATCTGGTTATTCAGATTGCGCACTTGCAATGGGCTGGGAGAGAATGGATGAAGTTCCCACAGATGAAGGAAACAATCTTATTTCCTGCGCTGCTGACAAGGATTGGGAAACTCCCATGGGCCACATTTACACCGGTTATTACGCGGTCATGGCTCAGAAATACTGGCAGGTATTCGGCAAGCAGGAAGAATCTTTCAGGAAAACAATGGCCGAGATAGCCGTGAAAAACAGAGGATATGCACGAATGAACCCGCATGCCCAGGGCCCGATGGATATCACAGTTGAAGATGTTCTGAATTCTCCAATAGTTGCTCACCCATTGAGAGCACTGGACTGCTGCCTTATGAGCGTTGGTGCGGCTTGCGGTATACTGGCAGACGAGAAAACTGCTTATGAGATGACAGATAATCCGCTCAGAATCGACCTTGCAGCAGGCAGCCATACCTTGAGAGTGGCTGACAGGAGGAACATGGAAATTCCGCTCCTTCCAAACGAGACCAAGGAACAATATGCAGACCTGGGGCAGAGATTCCCAGGCGGGGACAGATATCCTGGCTTTACGGGTTTCCTGGCTGCAAGAATGGCCTCATATTATGCATATAGGATGGTAGGGATTCAGGATCCTACAAAAGATTTGGACCTTGTCGAATTGCATGATGCATTCACAATCAGCGATATTCAGACCTACGAGGACATAGGCATAAGACCATATGGTGAAGGCAGGACATATGTGGAATCAGGAGACTGTTACCACACCAACCCGAACACAGGCGAACCAGGCAAACTTCCTGCAAATCTCTCGGGCGGTCTAATCGGTAATATGCATGCCGTAGGCGCAACGGGAATAATGCAAATCATAGAAGTGGGACAGCATATCTGGAATCGCTGGGGAGAGATGCATGGTGACGAGGCAAAATGGGAGAGGTTCGATCGCGAGAAACCAAAGGACTGGAAGAACCTCCAGGTCCACGGGGCAAAGCGCGGACTGGCAATCAGCCATGCCGGCGTGGGTTCACATGTGACCTGCACAATCCTGCAACATCCGGACCACGTTCTTGAAGGAGGCACGTTATAATGAAAATGGAACACAAAGCATCAGCCGAAGAGGACAGTAAACGCGGCACGGTAAAGGTTGTGAATGGCAGATACAAACCTTCAGGATTGTTCCATTTCATATCCCCTAACACACCAATAAAGGATGAGACCGGAAAACTCATGGGCATCACCAACCCAAGGGACATGACATTCATACATTCCTACGGTGGCGAGGCAATATTCTTCGAAAGTATGGGCCTGGGAAAGCTCATGGCCTCCAGATGCGACAACCCAGACTGCGAGTCCAAGGGTTCGATATTCATGCCCTTCAGGATACACTGCCCTGACTGCCTTTTCAAGAACACGGTAGTTGATATCACCGAGAGAGCCAAGAAGAACGCCATAGTCCATTCTTTCATGATAACCGAGAGGACCGGGGCTTTCAACACCTTGCCAACGCCAATTAAGTTTGTGAACGTGGAATTCGAGGGCGTCTGCACAATCCTCATGGGTGCGCTCATCCGCGGAGAGCCGAAAATAGGAATGCGTGTGGTGCCGATCTTCAAGACCAAGAATCCAGATTACATAATCACGGACATGCTCTGGGTTCCAGCGGACTGGCCAACAGAAGATTTACCGGAAGGATACACATACTGAACGAAAATGTCGGGCAAATAATTGCCCGACAATTTTACTTTTTTAATTTATTGTACTAGCATATGCTAACTAAAAAATAAAAAGCGCCGTCGACAGGATTTGAACATGTGGCCTGCTGATTAACAGTCAGCCGCTCCACCAGGCTGAGCTACGACGGCTTGTTCTGATGAGCTGACAACCCATCATGGAAAAATTCCTTGTTGAGTGCCAGGATGAGGGTTGATACCGCGACCGTATATAATATTTCTGGAATGAATGTATTGAATATTATTTTTCAATGGTCTTCCTCAGCCTCTCGGTTGCCTTCTGGACTTCCTTGACTGTCCCACCCATAATGGCGAGGTTCTGTGTGAGATCGTTCAGAAACGTTTCAACCTTCTTGGTTGTGGTCGCACCAATTTTTGAGGCCCTGATGAGTCCATCCTGTTCAAGAAGCCGGAGGGAATATCTCACTTTGTGCTGGGGAAGTTCCATGATTTCAGCAAGCTTGATAATACCAATAGGCTGATGCTCGGCAACAACCTGGAGCATGGCAATATGCCTTTGAAGAAGATTCAGATCTCTTGCGACTTTTCCTGCCAGAACTCCGGTATCGTTTCCCATTATTTCAACCTCTACAGATGACATGATTTCTTTTTTATATAACGTTATGCAGGAAAATTGGTCGTGCACCCCTTATTAGTTGATGTTTTGATGATAGGGAAAGGTCAATAACTCACGCATGGTCCAATTATGGTTCGTGAGGCCGCATTCCCTGGTTGGCGTATATC
>JAUSPR010000055.1 GCA_030655715.1 Thermoplasmata archaeon | reverse complement strand
GATACGCAATTTCTGGCTTGCACTCGCTTTTAATCTTGCAGAAAGGAGTATCGCTGGGAGTGCCTTTCTTCAACGCTTCCTTGACATCACTGTGTGTGATAATACCGCAGAGTTTTCCTTCCCCGTCAAGATAGGGGAATCCCTGATAGCCCGTGAGCAATATCTTCTCGGAAATTTGACCGAGCGTCATGTCGCCGGTGATGCATTCCACATCCTTCACCATCACCTCACCGACCTCGCAAGTTTCCAAAACGTTAATTTCCCTGTCATAAGAATATCGCACACCCTTTTTCCTCATCTTGAACGTGTAAATCGTATCTTTGGACAGGATTCTGGAAACAGCATCGGCGACAACGCATGCAAACATCAAAGGCAGTATAATTTCATAAGTACTGGTCATTTCGAAAAGGATTATGATGGCAGTTAAGGTCGCTCTGCTGGCACCCGCAAAGAACGCGGCCATGCCCACGAGTGCATAGGCTCCGAACGGTGCTGCAATGCCGGGAAACACCAGGTTGGCCATGACGCCGAATGCCGCGCCCAGCATCGCGCCAATCCACAGGGAAGGAGCGAAAACACCACCAGAACCGCCAGAACCGAGCGTGAGAGCCGTGGCCAGCATCTTGAGGAACATCAGAAGGAGAATGAAAAGAGCCAATTGCATGCCCGTATACATCATGTCCGGGGAAAAGTTCTCGGAAAGAAGGGCTGGCATTACGGTTCCATAGCCGGTTCCGAAGATGAAATAGCCCCCGAAAATCTGGAAGGTCAACAAACCGACTATGCCCAGCAGGAGGCCACCCAGCATCGGTTTCGTGTAATCCCTTATCTTCAGGGCATCAAAGAAATCCTCTATCTTGTAAAAGAACTTGATGAAGAACAGTGCAGCCAGACCGGCAATCACGCCGAGCAAAAGGTAGAGCAGAAGCTCGTACGGGCTTCTGAGGATATATATCTCGGCAATGCCGCGGATTGGATAGGCAACAGCCTCCCCGAGGAACAAGTGCGCGATTATTGTCGCGACCACCGATGAGACTACAAGCGGAACAAATGATTTGGTCTTGAATTCCAGAAGTATGAGCTCAAGAGCGAACACAACGCCGGCGATGGGCGCGTTGAATGTCGCGGCTATTCCTGCGGCTGTGCCGCAGCCCACAAGGATGCGCACCTTTTCATCGGAGAGCCCGAGGAACTGCCCGATAGAGGAACCGCCTGCAGCGCCTATCTGGATTGCCGGGCCCTCACGGCCTGCTGAACCTCCGCTACCGATGGTTATGGCCGAAGCCAATGCCTTTACAATGCCTATTCGGGGTTTGATCCGGCCTTTGTTCTTGATGACGGCATACATGACCTCTGGCACGCCATGGCCTTTGGCTTCCTGTGCTTTCCCATATTTTATCAGCAGGCCAACCAGCAGACCGCCGATTGCCGGAACTATGAATACAAGCCAGCCATAGTTGAAAAACATATGTTGATACTCATCGTACCTGAACGAGGCTTCGCCAAGGAAGAAAAAGTTGTGGGTAAAACTAATAAGACTTCTGAAGGCAATTGATGCCAATCCCACAATGATGCCCACCACCATTGCCAGGGAACTGAGGAGCAGATATTCCCTGATGTCTGATTTCCTCTGCTTCTTTGTCTGCTCCGTCGCATTGCCAGTTAGATGAAGATTTTTTGCGTATTTCTTTAATTTATCTGATGTGGACATTCATTCGCCTTCGTATATGGAATAAAGCCGCAATCGGGATATTATGTATAAGCCTTACCCTGAACATTAACTTATTATGCAAGGTCGGTTTTCTCTGATTAATGACCAAAGTCAAGGAATGGCCTTTTGGAATCACGCCAGACAACTATCCCGAGTTCATGGGAAGAAGTTCAGAGCATACCACAAGGAAGGGAAAGGACATGGCCGGGTACTTTCAGGGGACGCCAGAACCAGAAAAAGTCATTTACGAGGTCTATGAGGCCGAGACCACCGGTCACATATGCATGGCACTCACAATTCTCAAACCGGGAAAGGTCGGGAAAGAGTACCACATGACCAAGGGCCATTATCACGAGGACCAGGAAGCTGGAGAAATCTACGTCTGCCTGAAGGGAAAGGGCATCATAATCATGCAGACAAAGGACGGGCTGAACGGTGAAATAGAGCTTGAACCGGGAGCGGTTGCCAGCATCCCTCCAAAATGGGCCCATCGGACTGTAAACGTGGGAAAGAAGGACTTTGTCATGCTGGCGATTTATCCTGCGACGTCGGGCCATGATTACGGGTCAATCGAGAAAAGTGGATTTCTCAAGAGGGTTATTGAGGAGAAGGGAAAGCCTCGCATTTTTTAATTGCCAGTGCAAAAAGAACACAAGACACTGCTACCATTGAAGGTAAAAAGAGTAGTCCCGGGCAGATTCGAACCGCCGTCACAGGCTCCAAAGGCCCATATGATAACCACTACACCACGGGACTATCACCAATCGGCCCTAAAGATGCTGGTTTTATTAGTATGTTCTGGTTGATGATATACGGGCCGAATGGTGATATTGTATAGGCCTTGCACCTGAATTATCAAAGCTATTGGCTTTGATTTACTGTGCATACAAAATTGACGGTGCAAGGCGGATTCCCACGATTTGCTATATTCTTAAGATACTGGTTTTATTAGTATGTTCTGGTTGGTGACAATCGGGCCGAATGGTTATCTTCCATAGGCCTTGCACCTGAA
>JAUSPR010000054.1 GCA_030655715.1 Thermoplasmata archaeon | reverse complement strand
TCGCTTTTTTGGATCCTTAATTTCGATAATGAACGGCCTGCCATTACCCAGCATCAGGGCATCGATGTCCTCTCTGCCCATTCCGTGGAACCTGTGATCCTTGCCGCTCGCGTGTTCTAGCGCAATTTTACCAACAAGTTCCTCCACACTCTCAGCATACATCTTCCCGGTGTCATTGCATCTGGCACAACCCTTACCGCGGCACTCCCTGCACGGCCAGCGTGTCTGGGGGATTTCCCTGGAAAATTTGCGATACCTGCCATAAAAATAAACCGAAGATACCTGAACATCCACGGATTCATAAGTGGTATCAACCACGGTCACAATATCTGGCTTGATGAAATTTGCTTCCTTGCCAGTCAACTTTTCCACGCGTTTTCCGATTTCCCTGTTAAGTTCGGCTTTGATAGGTTCTGTGAGTATGGCTCCGGTTTCGACCCAGACAGTTTCTTCCGATGCAAGTATCTCGGGTTCGAATTTCGTGCCCACGAGGAAAGTATTGTATTCCCAATCAGTTATTGCATTTATGGCCAGTTCGGCATAGAGGTCAATTTTGGATGTTACGCCCTTGCAGATGAAGCATTCTTCATTGCCAGTCAGCGGCGCAAGTTCCAGCACTTGTCTGGCTATGGTCCCGCGTGTGCTATTTTCCAGGCCCTTGCCAACCTTGGCAATGAGCCTTCCCAGGCACGAATCACAAAGTTTGAACTGTTCAAATGCGTCTTTTTTAAGATTATTGGTCGCCTCGACCAGTTCAAGTCTTGGTATCTCTGATTCCATTCAAAAAACCCCGAGCGCGCCAGACTATTCCGGAGTGCCAGATTCAAAATAGCCGCTATTACTTTTTCAGGAATATCTCGATGGAAGAAACGTTGGACTTCTTGCCTTCCTCGCCCTCCAGGACTTCGGTCGAGATTCGTATGTCGTCCACCTTGAGATCCTGGATGAATCTGTTTCTGACGATCTCCGCGACATCGACTGCAGTGCTTATGGATTTGCCACGTGCCTTGATGGTGACGCTCGAGGTGCCACTGTTGAACTGTGTGGCAACAGCCAGCACGTAATTCATGGTCGGTTTCTTGCCTATGTAGACTATGTTGTCTGTTTTGTCTTCTGCCAAAGTTTTTACCCCCTTAACTGTGTAATGTGTTGCATCCTTATAGTTTACTAAGAGGTATTTATACTTTTTGAAATTATCAATTCATGACCAAGTCGATACCCACTGGGCAATGATCCGAGCCCATGATATCAGAGAGTATGAAAGCCCCTTTCAGGTTAGGTAAGAGGCCTTTTGAAACAAAGAAATAATCCAGCCTCCAGCCCACGTTCCTAGACCTGGCCGCTGTCTTGTAATCCCACCAGGAGTATTTTTCAGGTGAATTGTTAAATTGCCTGAAAGTGTCGATGTACCCAAGCTTCATGACCTTGTCCATCCATTTTCTTTCAACAGGCAGGAAGCCAGATGTATTCTCATTGGCTTTGGGATGAGTGAGATCAATCGCCTTATGGGCAGTGTTAAGGTCTCCGCAGAAGATGACTGACTTGCCTTGATTTCGAATTTCCTCGATTATTTCGAGGAAGCGGTCGTAGAATGCGAGTTTGTAGCGCAATCTTTCCGGGCTGGCTCTCCCGTTCGGAAAATAAACATTGAATAGGTAGAAATCCTTGTATTCGGCCATCACCAGACGACCTTCAGAATCGAATTCCTCGATATCGAGGCTCAACGAGGTTGATTTGGGTTTATGCGTGGTAAATATGGCAACGCCACTGTATCCTTTTTTGCTTGGCTTAGACCAGAAGGAATGATACCCATCTGGAGATTCCAATTCCTTTGGGACCTGCTCAGTCCAGGCCTTTGTTTCCTGAAGACAGAGAATGTCCGGATTATATGCATCCACCCATTCAAGAAATCCCTTCTTGGCTATGGCCCGAATGCCGTTCACGTTCCAGGATACGAGTTTCATTATTTCACCACATCGTGATTTCCATCATCTGATTGATGATGGTCATGCCACTCAGTTCGCCCGTCTGTCATCATCGGTCAGCTCGAATAGCAATATCATCATCGTGGCAGGGTATGGAGGCATTTATTGCAGATTAAGTTTATGCCCCACTTAAGTTGAAAATTTCTGTTAAAAACATGGTGTATTGGTGCACAACCAGGTATATACCAGCATAAGTATTTATCATGCGTGCTACATATTATCATGGTGAGGTGATGCGAATGAAGAAACCCAAGACCAAAAAAATATTCTTACCCCCGGTAATCAAATTACTGCTCAGAGGATACATAATAATGGCATTCATTCTGGCCATCGAATATTTCAAAATCATCACCGATATCGGCCTCATTATTTTCCTGGTGACCATTATTTCCATATCCATGGTGTTCGGCGTTGGATATTTACTGGTCATGAAATCAAGGCCAGTTCGGTCTGTGGGATTCGATATTCCCAACACTGTGCTGTTCTTCGTGAAAGGCATCATGGTGCTGTACTTCGTTTCAATGCTCGCCCAATTCACCATACTTCCGGAGAGAATTACTTCCCTTCTAATGCTCGTCATTGCTGGCATTCTTGTACTTGTGGGCGTGGCCAGCTATATTTATGAGGTATTGGAGCGATCCAGACCTCTACCCAAGGCTAAAATAAGACCTAAAACTCGATGAGGTCTTTCTTCGCAGTGGTCAGCATTTCAGGACCATTCTTCCGAACCACTATGTCATCCTCGATTCTGACGCCACCGTAACCAGGCACATAAATACCTGGCTCAACAGTAAAAACCATACCATCTTCCATTATGGTATCAACTGCTCTGGGGTTCAGGCCTCCACCGTCATGAACTGCCAGCCCCAGACTATGCCCTAGACCATGGGTGAACAGTCCCTTGTATTCTGTTGAATCGATGTATTCGGCAGCCACATTGTGCGGGGTGCTTGCTGGTTCACCGACACGGATAGCATTCAGGGCCAGCCTCTGAGCTTCTAACACTATTTCGTATATCTCTCTCTGTTTCTTCGAAGCATGGCCACAGAAATATGTCCTTGTGATATCCGAGCAGTACTTCCTGTACAAGGCCCCGAAATCCAGAAGCATGAAATCACCCTCTTTGAGAACAACATCACCTGCGCTGTAATGGGGTTCTGCACTGTTCTTGCCAAATGCCGAAATAGTTTCGAATGACGGGCCCGCGGCACCGCGTTTCTGCATCATGTAAGAAAGTTCGGCCGCGATCTCATATTCCTTCATACCAACCTTTGCCACTGATACTATGGCATCTGCCACATCGGAAGCAATCTGGCAAGCCTTTTTCATAGTCTTTATCTCGGCCTCGTCCTTGACTAAACGCGTTGCCTTAATGGCCTTTGCGACATCCATGATTTCCACGTTCTTGTCGGCATGCTCTTTTATGAAATTATATGATTTGTAAGTAAGTTCATCTGCATTTATGCCGATTGTTTTAACGCCCTTCAGAATCTTTTCCACTATTTCGATGAACTCGTTCCCTGTCTTGAAAACATGCAGATCGAAATCTCCTTTGGAGGCGCTCTCGGCCTCAAGGAGTGAAGTAACCACGGAAAGCTTACCATCGGGAAACAGGAATGCAATGCTGCCCTCGTACCGCCCAACTTCCAGCCTTGTAATGTAGAAAAAAGTCATATCAAGCATCGGCTCGGTGGCATTGGCGATTGCAATGACGTCTGGAGCCTTCTCATTCAGTTTTTCTAAATTCTGATAAATTCGCTTTACTCTGGGTTCCATGATAGCACCAGCAAGAGCATGGATGGGGCAGATTTAAAACTTGTCCCCCCGTAATCTGGTTGCTTACAGATTGCTGATTACGGGATTTAATTGGGAGTGTTTGTTGCGAAATCGCCTACCCACGGCGAATCCGCTATATACTTTTATTTAGCTTTGGATTCACCAATTGCTATCTGATTAATACAAGTAGTATGGCATTCGATTTAACGATTATTCGTTGCCATGCCATGGTCGAACGCTGTGCTTACATTTGCTTTGAGATGCGTTCAACGAACTTTTTTCGTTTTTGTATATGAACCTTTCCTTCGGTACATTCTTATATCTTGTTTCTGATGACATTCCGATTTAAATGCGGGTAGAAGAACTTAGCGTTAATGAGCGCATACTTATCCATCTCAAGGATTTCAGCATGGATCCCGAAACAGAGGGCGCGTCCCTCGGGCAGACCCAGGAGGGCATCGGGGAAGCCGTAGGTATCCGCATAAATCATGTACCTCGAGCTACGAGTTCACTCATGGATGATGGGTACATCGGAGAAATTCTGATGCATATTGGCGGTCTGAAACGAAAGAGAAAAGCCTTTTACCTGACCAAGAAGGGATTTGAAACCTCCAATAATTTGATTTCAAAACTCGAAACTCAAAAAGTGATTTTTAGAGATTCGAATGGTGACGAGAAGAAACTCACAATACCTGAAATACTTTTTACAGCCAGAAACTCAACATTTTCCGGCCTGCTTCTGACATTCTTTAGGGACGGTATAATACTCCAATCTTCATTATCAGGTGACAAGTCTCGAATGCATATTTCACTTCTTGACAATCTGCCAGAACCTGACAATTATGTGAATCGGGTTCAGGAAATGAGCTTCATCAGAGATATGGTCAAGTCCGGGGAGAAATTGATAATTGTCAGTGGTATTAAGGGCATTGGAAAGACATCCCTTGTCTGGAAGACATTAAAAGAGTTTGAAAGCAGTAAGAATATTTTCTGGTACACGGCCCACGAATGGGACACCACAAGAAGCATTCTTGAACAATTTTCTGAATTCTACATAAGGCTCGCTCGGGGGGAGGTTAAGAAAGCCCTGCGGCTGTCCAGGGATATTGATATTGGTCAAAGCATATCTGCACTGCTGAAAGATGTTCGCGATAGTGATTCAATTTTAGTCATCGATAATATTTTTGACCTGAAGAAGGAGGTCATGCAGCTACTCTGCATGCTTTGTGAGCAGTCACGCAATCTGGACAATTCCTGCCTAATCCTCATTACAAGAGACAGGGAGTCTCTGGGAATGACGCCATCTCTCCAACATATGGGGAGAAATGACCTTGTGGTCAAAGGGCTTGAGCGAGTAAGCGCGATGGGCCTCATGGAATCTATGGGCATGGAGCCGGAGGACGGGGACCGGGTTTACGCCATGACCCAGGGCCACCCATTGGCAATCAAGCTCGTGAACTCAGAGGAGATAATGAAGGTTATTGACACAAAAGGCCTGACAAAAGAAGAAGTATGGGTGGTCAGATGCCTGAAAGCGTTTGACGCAATTTTTGAATAAGGAAATAATTTAGTGTCGAGCGGTCAAGAACCATCAGGTCTTTAAGCCTGAGATGAATTGACCGAAGGCACGGATACTATCAAGAAAATGCCGCCATGCACCGTTCAGCTTATTTCATATGAAATCAAAGCCATCGGCTTTGATAAATCAGGTGCATGGCCTACACTTGTAAACTTCCAGCCCTGGCAATGAACATCAGCCACTTTAGGGGCTGGTAGTTTACATTGAAAAGGTGGGCGAGTGTTTACTCGCCCATTTTCGTTTCCGACTTACTGGCCCTTGAATCTGGCTAGATTCTTTTCATATAATTCCTTCGATATCTTACCTGATTCATACGCGTCTGTTAGTTTGGCAATGCGCGGGTCTTCATCCACTGGAACTGGTTCCGGTGAAATTTCTTCGGATTCCGGAGCTTCGGTCTCTGAAGGCATTTCCTCAGGTATGGATTCTTCAGCAGGTATTGGCTCTAATCCATCTTCGGGTACAGTTTCGGACATGGCTTCTTCATCAGGTATTGGCTCTAATCCATCTTCGGGTACAGTTTCCTCGGACATGGCTTCTTCATCTGGTATTGGCTCTAATCCATCTTCGGGAGTCTCCATATCTGAAATCTCTGATTCTGCCTCGAGTTCCTCGCCTTCCATCAATGGCCCTTCAAGAGTTTCATCCAGGGATTCTTCAGTAGGCTCAGGTACCTCATCAGTCTCTTCCTTCGGACCTCCGAGTAGCTTGCCGCCAAGGAACAATCCAATAAGCAATCCGAGTACAAACAGGATTACTATGAGGCCAATTGCCCCATAGTTGACCCAGCCAGCATCTGCGTTGAAGTTGACAGTCAGCACTTCCTGAACTGAGTTGCCTGCCCTGTCCTTGCTTTCCACTACTATTGTGTTCAAACCCTGGCTCAATCTTAGGGTATTCTGGAAGTTGCCGTTATCGTCAATATCGACCAGCTTTCCATTTATGGTGAGAGAAGAAGCATCGGTGTCTGTGGTGCCTGTCAAATTGAGCCATGCCTCATTGACCACACTCTCAACGGCGTTAAGGTCCAGGATGGGTGCTGTGGTATCGAGGGTTATGTTCATGAAGTTGTAAGCAACATTTCCAGCCCTGTCGGTGAATTTCAGAGCCTGTGTGTTCTCTCCTTCAATCAGTGAAATGGCATCGTACCTGAAGGTTCCGTCACTGTTCACAGGTAATTGCATGCCATTCAGTTCCATTGTTCCGGTTTCGGTCATTTCACCATATATTCCGGTCATTCTCTTGTTGGTTGTTGAACCATCAAGGGCTACAAGCCTGTTGAATATCGGACTCACCTTGTCAACTATGGCCATGTGTCGAATTTCTATGTTGTTTCCTGCTGAATCCGTTGCAATGAACGTTAATTGATTATCGCCATCGGACAATTCGACCATTGCACTGAAGGTTCCGTCTGCATATGTTTTAACAACGGAATCTCCGCCCTGGACTTTTAAGGATGCACCGATTTCTAAAGTGCCTTTAAAAGTAGCTGTGTTTATGTTCGTATAGGTCACGTCAGACTCCGTGCTAAGGGTGGCGAGTGGAAGGGTGCTATCAATGGTAAAGCCCCACTTCTTGATTACTGTGTTGCCTGCTATATCAGAACTTCTGACTTCCACAATATGCCCTCCCTCGCTTAGGTGCCCTGCAGGGACGTAAGTAATAGTTCCTGTCACGTAGCCTTTCACAGGTGCGTCAGCATTATTCGGGATTAATGGAACACTGACCGCGCATAGCGAGGTTATTTCCACACCGTCAAGGAACATCCGAGGGCTGTTTGGATCTAGCGACCCGAGTTTAATCTTATCCATATTCGCCTCTTCCAAGTTCGCGGATAATGTTGGCTTGGTGTCTGAGATTAAAGCGTTTTCACTTGGCAGTGTGGTCACGATTACTGGTTCTGTCCTGTCCAGAATTATGTTGATCAATATTGGTAACAATTTTGGAGATTGTTTTGGGCCTAGGTACAATACACCACCATATGGCCCGTCCTTTGATGAATCAGGGAAGCTCCAGCTTATATCGAATGTTTGCTCTTCAAACGGTCTGCTCGGAACACTAGATTGATATGCACTAGCTTCATCAAGTTCGTCTTCATGAGATCCAGAAAGGCCGAATCCTTCCACGCCAGCGACGATCATGCTGATTTCCATGTCGAATAGGGCTGGTACCCCTGCCCCTTCTACGGCCCCTGACCTCACACCCCAACCATATACTGCTATTATGTACTGGCCGTCTGGAGGCTGTATGAGCTTTACAGCTTCATCACTATCTGAATCCGGGCACCCTGCAACTGGCGACCAGGAGGGAGTTGGTGCCCAACTGATATATGCTTCAAACTCACAGAAGGATTTGTCAATGACGTCCTCCTTGTCGATCTCCCCGTTTAAGTTGTGGTCATAGAATATCCCCAGATCTAAATCGTCATTTTCGTCGCCCCATATGTGAACCTCGAAGGTGGCTGCACTTTCCACCGAAATTATTTTTTGGTAACTTGCCAGGCGGTAGGTGGCCATATAATCAAATGGCCAGGAAGCCTCATTGTTCGCCTCCATATCCTCTGGACACTCCTGCCACACTTCCTGGTCCTCATAACGTTCGCTGACCGCTGGTCCAAGGACCGAGGCGTTTACCCCGAGCCAGTTTACGTTTGATATCGCAGTGACAGAGGCTTCGCCAGAAAGTTCATTGGTGGTCACACTCACGCTCGTTGAACTCAATCTGAGCCATCCTATCTCTCCGCCGAATTGCTCATGAGATTCTGTGCCGTTGATGATTGTATTCCGAAGAGCTATGAGGTTCAGTCCAGTTACAAGGGGGGTCGCTAGAAATTCCTGGGAGGTGCCTGTTGTAGTATATATGCTTCCGTCGCTTTTGGTGATTGACCCTAACGTATACGCCCCATATCTTTCTGCCGGAAGGCTGTCCTCTGTGATAGGATTTTCTGTCTGAGTTGTCTTTCCGTATACCATAATATCTATATCTGAAACATCCAACTCCCAACTCACGTTGAGATAGAGATATAGATTCTTTTCATTGTTCTTAAAGAGCCCCTGATCTGGAATGTTGACATAGTAATACCTCCAATCACCAGAACGAGATTCTGTGCTGTGTCCTCCGAACATTCCATTGTTATTGAAGAGACCTCTGCTTGCATCCGTATATGTGTAGTTTGCAAATATAGCGTCCGTGGGCGCAAGTGGTATCATAAATGATATTATACCTGTAACCATATCGATTTCATAGTCGGTGTGCTCTGTCAAAAGCTCGCCGTTCTTGCCGATATCATACGAACCGCTTACGACATTTCGGTACTTGAGTTGGGCGTATGTAAATCCATATGAAGGATCTGTGCTTGCGAAATAGGTCAGGTGGTACATTCCGGGGTTGTAATAGCTGTAATTCGCCATGACCACATCATTTGCATTTAGTAAAACATTGAAGGATATCATGCCCGAATCCGAGTCAATAGTGTAATCATAAGGCTCGGATAGAGGCTCAACATATCTGTACCAGGCATAGAATGACCAACCGCTGGTTGGATTTGCAAAATCGGCGGAGATCATCTGTACGTGTCCTGTGATGGCATCCACTGTAAAATTGATTCCAAGCTCAAGGGTGTAGAAAACTGCCTTTTTGATTATACACAGATGCGTGTAGTTTGTTATGTTCCCATTGGGCAGATCAAAGCCCCAAGGCACACTACCCTCCTTTCCAGTCGTTATGTAGACAAAGGATTTATTGTTAAATGATGTGAATCTCCATAGGTCAGAAGAACCGCCCACTACGGCCTCGTCTGGAGACGGGCCGTGGTCCAAAGGTGCATTATTGACCAGATAGTAATAGCTATATGTTGCGGTTATTTTTGCGCTTACAGGGAGTGGTTTATACGTATTCAGGAAATCTATCTTTCCTGTGGTCGGATAAAGCTTGTAGTCGGTATTTTCTATCAATTTAACGCTGTTGTTGTAGATTGTGTATGATTTCTTCACAACGTCTATTTCGTCCGCCATCAGTCCAGGGTAATCAAGGTATACTGTGGTTATCTTAAGGTAATAACTGTAGCTTGCAGTGATTACCGCCCCCAAGGGCAGCGGAGTGTATGCCCCTTTAAATGTTATTTCCCCGGTGGCGAGATCAAGTGTGTATTGTACACTGTCCGTCATCGGTATGCCGCCATCATATATTGTATATGATGCAGATACGATTCGCTCTTGTGTAGCAGAACAGTGGTCGAGATATGCCTCGGTGATAGCCTTTTTGCAATAACTGTAATCTGCTGTGATGATACAATCTGCCGGGAGAGGCGGGGTGAATGTTATTTTCCCAGTGAACACACTGAGGGTGTAATCGACAGTTTCCGTCATAGGGATGTCATTGTTGTAAAGCGTGTATGTGCCTGCTATTATCTTATCCACATTGCCGCTTTCTATGCTACCATGGTCTAAGTATGCCTCTGTATCACCACCGAGAGAGTACAGCACAAACTCGTTGGTCACTACCACTGGTGCGTTCCCGATGACCGGCTCGTTGGTAACCATGCTGGTCGGCACGCTTGTGACGAATTCGTTTACGCGCTGGTATGGCAGCACAGTGGCCACGGTCTCGTCTGTGATGGAATATGTCGGCACATCGGTCACGAGTTCGTTTGTGATATCAAAAGTATTGGGACTCCCAAGCTCCAATTTTACCCTGTTCGTAGCCACGTTGACCAGAACAGGGAGTGTAGTGGTGTGGTTGTAGTATGTATAATCGGCAGTGATAGTATCGCCAGGGTCGAGCGCACTGCTGAATATCACCGCCCCGGATTGTGTATCGATTGTGTATTCGCCCGCGGCCATTGGCACCGGGGGTCCGCCGCCCGTGCTCCTGTAAACCACCCATGAAGAGGGGACAATGCTACTGTGACCCAGCAAGGCGGACATTATTAACTCGGGCACATACCAGTCATAACTTGCGTTGACCACATCGCCAGGGCCCAAAGCAGGCGTGAACGTAATCTCACCTGTAATGGAGTTTAATGTATAATCCACGCCGCCACCTACCAACTCTGTCGTGCCATTGGGATATAGAGTGCAGGCAGAAATGTTGCCGTGGGAAAGTTGAGTAGTAATGATAGGCTCGTACCATGAGTAAT
>JAUSPR010000050.1 GCA_030655715.1 Thermoplasmata archaeon | reverse complement strand
AAATCGAATGGATGAAAGAGTCATCCAGGGTGATTTAAAAATGCTGGAAGCATGGAATATTGTGGGGAGCACCTTTATTAAACAATTTCTCGCAATAATAATTGCATAGAAAGCGCCCGTATCCTCAAATCTAAAGATTGCGGTATGTAGGCGAGAACATGTTTAATCAAAAAATACAGACAGGGAGCAGTAGTTGAACAGAGTGCGTCAATAACAGCTATCATGGGAATTGATATTTTCATCAATAAAATATCGTGAAATACAGTGTCAATATCGCAATCACCATCGTGGCTAGAGCGATTATTGCCCTAATCCAGTTGGGGTCTTTGTGCCAGGGTAAAGATTCCTGCTTTACAACAATTTCCATCTGCTGGGCAGTGGGGGCCTTCAATTCTGAATGCTTCGGCCACTGATGGTCCCGGGATTTGACTGATTCGGAACTGGCCATTTGTTTTTTCTCAGCCTTCTGATTTGCTTTCAGGCTTTTCTTTTCGAGTTTCACCAGCTCCTTTGATTTGGTGCTCATTATATAAATGAAATGCATTTATTGTATTAAAAATAGATATAGCGGGGAGTCGATTTGAACGACTGGTCTTCGGGTTATGAGCCCGATGGGATTTCCTGGCTACCCCACCCCGCTATCTTGTTTCTATTGACTGGGGAGAGTCACGATATATGGTGTCAGGTAAAAACCTTTCGTCGGATATTTTCATCACCCATAGTGGATATAACAACATCTATAAACCTGGAATCATTTCTAGAGGCATGGTGGAAGAGTGCATACTACCGGGCGATGAGGACCGGGACAGGTTTGACAGAGCAAAACGAATCGATTGGCTTGACATGGAAGCTGTTTCCAGAGCCAGGATTCTGATGGTCGGTGCCGGGGCAATAGGAAATGAAGTGGGAAAAAATCTTGTGCTCTCCGGTTTTCGGAATATTACCATTGTGGACATGGACCGGGTGGTAAGTTCCAATCTTACCAGATGTCTCTTTTTTACAAACGATGACGCCAAAAATGGAGGCATGAAAGCCGATATTGTGGCCAGGGGAATGATGAATCTCGACCCGGACGTTCGGGCACGAGCGATTGTTGCAAAAATTCAGGACCAGGAAGATGGTTTTCTGGAGAAATTTGATTTGATTTTCGGATGTCTGGACAATGTCCTGGCCAGGCTTCATCTGAATGCAGGATGCTGGCACTTTAAGAGACCATACATTGATGGAGCCATGGACGGTTTCAGAGGCAAGGTACAGGTTGTCATTCCACCGGATACGCCATGCCTGGAATGCGGAATGAACCGAAGCCATGGAAGGATTGTCGAGCAAAGATTTAGCTGCACCGGGAATGATATTTCACTCTATTTGCCGAAAATTGGTGCGGAAATAACAACCACCAGCATAATCGGTGCGATGGCTGTGAGAGAAGGGTTGAAACTTGTTTGCGGGAAATCTGAAGATTGTTTGCGAAACGTTGCTTATTATGACGGGTTAAAAAATACCCTTGAAATTCTTGAAATTTCCAAAAATCCAGAATGTCCGAATCATCCGTAAACTATCAGCCCCTAAAGTGGCTCTTTATTATTTTTGAAGCCACATACCCTGCCCTCACAGGCAGGGCTTGGATTGAGATTCGAATCGCAAATGCTTTGTCACTTAGCCTCGTTCCAAATGCCCGAGGCTTTGGATGCCGATAAAAACAGGCGGGGCATGTTGCTGGGAATACATCCGGATTCCACATTGAGATTGCTGGAACTTCAGTGCCTAACATTTGTTGCCTGGGCTGGAAGTTTACGTGCGTAGGCCATGCACCTAAGTTATCAAAGCCAATTCGCTTTGATTATATATGCATTTTATTGCACGGTGCATGGCGGTATTTCCTTGCTATATCCATGTCCTCGGTCAATTCATCTTGGGCCTGAAGGCCAGAGGGTTCTTGACTACTTGACACTAAATGAGGATCCAGTTAATTATTCTTTTCGAATATTAGTTTGACAGGGATATGTTTTAATAGGGATTGTGTGTATAGTTGTGTCAATATCTTGCACAACTAAATAAGGTGATATAATGACGGAAACAGGAAATTTTAATAGTTTGGGCATAGTGATTGCGCACACAGCAGCGGTTCATGAAAATGCTCACCAAGTAGTGAGTCTCGGGCTTGAGGCAATGAAAAGAGGAAAACGTGTCGGATTTTTCCTTCTATCTGATGGTGTTTATAACGCAATCCGAGGTTCTGGAGAGGTGGCTGCTGGCCTCAGCCAGGCAATATCGGGTGGCGGTAAAGTGTTCCTGAGCAGCGAGCATGTCGTGGCTTCGGGAATTCCTGGAGAGAAGCTTATACCAGGTACTGAAACCCTGGAAAAACCTTACGAGGCACTTGTGGACCTTATCATGGAAGAATGGGACAGGGTGATAATGTGTTAGAGGAAAAGACAGAGAAGGATAAAACACTCTCGATACTACTTCTCCGAGGACCATATGTCTCGGAATACGCAGAGATTGCCTCGAAACTGGCCCTCACAGCCCGGAAGAAGGGGTACAAGGTGAATATGTTCCTCTATCTGGACGGAGTCTGGCTTCAGCATATAAAGGGATTCAAGGATTTTTCAAATCCGGGCGACTGGCTTAAGCGTGCTGTTCGAAAAGGCGTAACAGTGAGAGCATGCGAGAGATGTTCATCTGCAAGGGACCTTACCCCGGATGACACAATAAAGGGGATTGAACAGTCTGGTCTATACAGTTTCGTTGACATGTTAGCCGAATCTGATCGAGTCCTCACGTTCATTGGTTAGGTGATTTAATGAGTATGAAAAAGAAAATAATGATTTCGTTGATGCACGGAACCTATGGGCATCATGATGATTGTTACGGGGCAATCCAGCTGGCAAATGCCATTGTGGCCAAGGGCGGAGAAGTTACCCTCTTCCTGAGAAGTGATGGTGTTTATTTCGCCATGAAAGCCCAGAACCCAACTGGTCTCGGTCTGCCCAATAACCTTGCCGAGATCTCGGACTTCCTGGAACTCGGAGGAACAATAAAGGTTGACTCGAATGCACTGACTTCGCGAGGCCTTGAACCGAGAGACCTTATTGATGAGGCCGAAATTATGGACAGTGCCCTGGCTATTGATTTGATTGAGCAGCATGAGTTCTGCTTGACATTCTAGAAAGGAGGAATGACATGAAAGAAGATGTAAAAATTTCAACACTGGGCATGAACTGCCCCAAACCGTTGATTGAGACGAGAAAGGCATTGAGAAAGTTGACCAAGGGCCAGGTGCTTGTGGTCGAAGGTGACCATGAGATCTCCAAGAGCGAAATTCCACAGGCCGTCAAGGATACTGGGGATGAAGTATTGTCCGTCGAGGACAAGAGCCCTGTGTGGATAATCACGATAAGGAAGGGATAACCATGACCGGAACAAAATCCATGAGCATAATCCTTCACAGCGGCGACCTTGACAAGGCAATGGCCGCGTTCATACTGGCTGCCGGCGCAGCCGCAAAGGGCATGAATGTGACGATGTTCTTCACGTTCTGGGGCCTTGGCGTAATGAAGAAAGGCGGGGCTGATAAGTCAAAGTTATCCAAGATGAACATGGGCGGCCTGGGAACGAAGATGATGAAAGGGGTTATGAAGAAGAACAATGTTGCAACGCTCACGGAGCTAATATCAGATTGTAAGGAACTGGGCGTGCGATTTGTGGCCTGTGAGATGACAATGTCCCTTATGAACGTCCCGAAGGAAATGCTAATATCTGAAGTAACCGAGATTGGCGGAGTCGGAACATATCTGGATGCGGCTTCAGAGGGACATGTAAACCTGTTTATCTAACTTGGATGTGCAATGATGCTACAGAAGTTTAGCAATCTCTCCAAAATGTCGAAGAAAGATGATTTCGATTGCATTGACGTTATAGGCTGTATATTCAATCTGACGCAAACAGATATTTCAGTAATTGAATTGCTGAAAACGGATTATGGAGCCACAGCCCTTGAGATTGCCACGATGATTGGCAAGGACAGGTCAACAGCGCACAGGAGCCTTGAGAAGCTGGTCGCCTGCGGCCTTGGCCAGAAAGGAAGGAAGACCAATGAAACGCGTGGGTATTCGTATGTTTATACACGGATATCTGATAGGGATCTCTATCTCAAGGCCAAATCAAATATTGATATGTGCTATAAAAAAATAGAGAAGGCGCTTCATCAGCTTAAGAAGAGTTGATAAATGTTGGAAAGAGGCATTGGCTTGTTGAATGGATTCGAAGTTAACTACCAGCCCCTAAAGTGGCTGGCGTTATCGCTTTGAAACGATGTCAGACAATTCGGGGCTGTATGTTTACGTCCATAGGCCATGCACCTGATTATCAAAGCCAAACGGCTTTGATTTCATATGCTATTTATTGCACGATGCATGGCGGTCTACCACGTTTTTACTGCTTATGTCGATTCATCTCAGCCCTAAAGGACTGAGCGTTCTCGACATTTGTACAGTAAATGCCTACGAGAATAATCATGATGCCGATCCCGAAGAAAAACAGAGATATTGCAATGCCAGCCCATGGGTCGTTGTCCGCAATCTGAAGGATCATTACAAGGTTGAACGCGCCAAAAAATATCATGACTCCGGAAAATATGGCCACTATCATATTGTTCAATTTCTGCTCGCTTATCCATGGTTTCGGACATCTGTGAATCTGGGGATTCTCGAATTTCATTGCAGCCCTAATTATATGGTGCAGGGATAAATCTATTGTGCGGGATTGCCCGGGGATTGCTCATTTCGATTCATTATAATCCAGACCGATGGAAATCTATTATTAAGTTGATATGCTTCCCCAAACCGTGGACCCCAAGAAGCAAAAACTGTATCTGGGGGGCTTCTCCCTCAATGTCATCCTTATGGGCTTTGTCAGTTTTCTTACCGACGCCAGTTCCGAAATGATCGTCCCGATTCTGCCGCTGTTTCTCACTGAAACCCTTGTCGCGCCAATGATTGTTATCGGGCTTATCGAGGGCGGGGCTGAAAGTACAGCAAGCATTCTCAAAGCACTTTCAGGCTCATGGTCCGATAAAATAAAAAGACGGAAACCGTTCATGCTGGCCGGGTATTCCGTTTCAACTGTTTCCAAGTTCCTTTTCTCTGCTACGACCGCATGGGAGCAGGTTGTGGGCCTGAAGGTTGCCGAAAGAACCGGGAAAGGCATCAGGGCCGCGCCCAAGGACGCACTTCTGGCCGAGTCCTGCGAGCCCGAGATTATTGGCAAAGTGTATGGTTTCCACAAGGCCATGGATACTGCTGGCGCCGCCTTCGGAGTATTGCTGGCGCTGATTGTGGTTGGTTTCCTGGCATTGGGGTACAGGGAGATTTTCCTGTTATCTGCCATACCTGCCACGATTGCGGTCGTTTTGATATTTTTTATAAAAGAGCCGAAAACTTATTGTGAGCCAAAGCCTGTTAAGAAAAAGCTCTTCGAGGGATTTTCCCGATTTCCGAAGGAATTAAAATTGTTCATCGCGGCGATGGCTGTTCTCTCCGTTACCTCGATGATGACCTCTTTTCTGATTATTTTGGCCAGCAATGCACATGCAACGCCTTTCCAGAACATACTGATGTACCTGGGCTTCAATGTGGTGTTTTTCACTATCACTATGCCAGCGGGTTCTGTTTCAGATAAGGTCGGACGATACCCGGTAATCATTCTCGGTTATGTTGTGATGTTGTGCATGTTCTGCGTCGCGATCGTCAGCAGCATGGTGAATGACGGGCTTGCTCCGGGGCAGGCAACGACATTGTCTCTGGGCCTTGCAGCGACCGCGTTCCTTGTTTATGGGCTTTCTTATGCCTTCACGCAGAGCGTTCAGAAGGCGCTTGTAGCTGATCTGTGCCCAAAGGACCTGAAGGGCACTGCGATGGGGGTGTACAATATGTCAATCGGCATTGCCGCGCTTCCCATGGCCCTGATTGGCGGATTGCTCTGGACTGTGTATGGCTCCTGGTCCACGTTCGCGTTCGGGGCTGGCGCTTGCGTGGTCGGGATTATGATGCTGGTGCTGGTGGCCATGAAGAAGTCTGCTATTGACAAGGCTTTAAAATCCTAATTTATGCCCGTTCTGTTTTATCCAGTTTCTTCGGGCCTCATAGTCCGGCATGATTGTTTCCAGGGTGTGCCAGAACTTATTGCTGTGGTTTGGATGGAGTAGATGGCACACTTCGTGCGCTACTACGTAGTCCAGTATTTCCTCAGGGGCCATTATGAGCTTCCAGTTCAGGTTGATATTGCCCTTGGAGGAGCAGGAGCCCCAGCGCTTTGATTGGCCGCGGATTGCGATTTTCTTTGGTTTTTTTCCGATTTTTTCGGAATAATACTCAACTCTCTGGTTCATTTTTTCTCTTGCCTTTTTGATGTACCATTTCTTCATTTTTTCCGGTATTTTTTCGGGCGGTGTTCCGGGCTTGATATTGAGGAATATTTCCATGTCATGGATTTCTATGCTGGTTTTGGATGCTTCTACCAGCCTGAGGACATGCGGTACGCCCTGGAACAGGAAAGTGTCTCTGTCCTGGAAGGTGTGGTGCGGTGATTCTGCGGCCCTTTGGTTGACCACTTCCAGCTTCTTCAAAATCCAGGGAGACTTTTGAATCAGGAAGTTGGTGATTTGGGATTCACGCGCCCTGAACGGGGCGCGGACAACCACGCCCTGGTCAATGTGAATCGCGACTGTGCGGCGCTTGCTGCGCACAATCGTGTACTCGAAATTTATCTCTGTTTTCCTGGACATCCAGACATATACCGGCTGGGAGATTAATAAAACTTGGTCAGAAGAACAGACTCTGCTCCTTGAGCAGGGCGAAAATCTTCGGTAATTTATTCATTTCCCTGAGTTCCCTGGCCACGGATTCTTTCAGTTTCTTCAACTCAATTTCGCTGAGGCCTTGTTTTACGCTGTACGTGATGGTCTCGCCCAATGGGGTGTCATTTTCCTTGATGTCGAAAACTCCGAATTTATCGGCATTTTGATAGACTCTACTGCCTTTCTGGAGACCGAAGATGGATGCGGAAACAATAACGATGTTCTCCCGGTTATCCCGAAGAAAATTCATGGTGTCATAGAATGTTTCCTCGGTCTCGC
Organism: Thermoplasmata archaeon; assembly: GCA_030655715.1. Lineage (GTDB taxonomy): Archaea > Thermoplasmatota > Thermoplasmata > SG8-5 > SG8-5 > UBA147. The sequence goes on along the minus strand of JAUSPR010000050.1, from coordinate 3,366 downwards.
CAGGGAAGCCGAACATGATGAAGATTATGTTCTTTATTCCTGCCTGGTGACTCTCAGCCAGTACTTTTTTAATTTCCCCAACATTAGTGCCTTTCCCCATTGAATCAAGTATTCTCTGGTTACCTGATTCAATGCCGAAAGAAATGGAGGTTAAACCGCCCTTCCTTAATTCACCGAAATTCCCAAGAAGATCGCTTGTCGGTCGGGTCTGGCACCACCAATTCACACCGAGCGGTTTTAGCATGGCAGCGAGTTCCGAAAGCCTATTCGCGGGAATGGTGTCGTCGATGAAGAACAAATTCTTTATTCGGTTTTTCAGGATTGTATCTTTGATATCATCCAGGTCGATTTCCTTGTAAGGAACATTATCATGATGGGTGCAGAACGCGCAGGCCTTGTGGCAGCAACCGTATGAACTCCGAATGGGGTAGATCATCTCCTTGGAGAGGTAATCCTCTACTGGGTAATGGCTGAAATCAAGGGCATAAGTTTTTTCGGCTTTTTCATTCCCAGTCAAGAATTTCAGAAGTTCTGCCTCGTCCTTCATAACTGTTACTTTCTCTTCCACGAACTTGGAAACCGCGGGGCCGCCAGCCACGCACTTGATGCCCCGACTGGAAAGTTCCTCGATTAGAGCGAGCGAAAAGAAGATCTGGCTGTTATAGACCAGGCTGAGGCCGACAACATCGGGCTTATCCTCCAGGATCAACTCAAGAAGCTCCCTGAACAATTCGGGCTTCTCCCCGCCATACATCCTGAAATTGTTCTCCCGATGGACCTTCTTGGCGCCGGAGGAATATTTCTCCAGCATCTCAGAATAGGGAGTGATGTTCTCCCTGGCCTTGACCAGTCGCTGGTACAGCTCGGGAAACCTGAGCCTGTGGAACTTGGCGTTCAAATCAAGACATTTAATCTGCATTTCAGGAGAATTGGTCTTGAGGTATGACGCTAGGTAGGTTATGGAGTGGGGCGGCACCGTCGGAGGGCAGAAGGGGGGGTAGAGGAGCGTAATCTTCATTGAGCTTGGATGGGGGAGGGGGTATAATGGTTTTATCGACATCCAAAGTCCTGATGGACATTTGGAACGGGAAGCGGGGGCTTTAATCAGTATCCAAAGTCCTGATGGACGTTTGGAGCTGGAGCGGTGCCCCCGGGGGCGGTGGATTGGCCACCGATGGCCTTATAAACAACCCAGCTAACACTTTTGATTGATTATACAATACTATGAATTGCACGCAAATACCAACCTTTAAAAATTCACATACGTTATACTTATGAGGAGACAGAATGGCATTTGAGCCGAAATTCACCATCACGAAGAAAATTCATAACGCACTGCTTGAAATAGAGCGGGCCAGAGGATTTATCGACGGTATAAATCTAAGAGATGATTTGATTGATAAGATGCGAAGCCAGGCGCTGATCCTGGAGGCACACCATTCGACACATATTGAGGGCACGGAGCTGACCTTGGAACAGGCTCAATTGATACTAACCGGAGAGCAAGTTGATAATGTACGACCAGATGACCGCCAGGAGCTTTTGAACTATAAAGAGGCCATGGATTTTATAGCTGATTACTTGGATAAGAAAACCGAAATAACCGAGGGCCTGATAAAGAACGTCCATCATATTCTTGTAAAAGAAGTAAGAGGTGGAATACTTGAGCCAGGGCAATACAGAACAGTACAGAATTATGTCGTTAACACTGCTACACGAGAGATAATTTACACACCCCCGGACCCAGAAAAAGTTCCAGGCCTCATGAAGGAATTTGTCAAATGGCTCAATAACATAGGAGATGTTTCCCCGGTTCTGGCTGCTGGGATTGCTCAGCACAAGTTTGTGGACATTCATCCATTTATAGATGGGAATGGCAGAACCGCCCGGGTTCTTTGTACCCTGGTACTTTACTTGAATGGCTATGATTTCAAGAGGCTGTTTTCCCTATCCGAATTCTATGATACAAATAGGCCGGGTTATTATCGCGCAATACAATCTGTAAGACAAGAAGACATGGATCTGACTCTGTGGCTTGAATATTTCATTGATGGATTGAAGGTTCAGATGCTTGAGGTCAAAGACAGGGGCGAAGCAACCATCAAAAAAGAAATTATTATAGAGAAGGCAAAGAAGGCTGGATTGAATGAACGCCAGGAAATGATCTTGAAATACATTATAGAAAACAAGAAAGCATCTGTCGATGATATCAGACAAGAATTGGATATTGTCAGAAGAACCGTGCAACGTGATTTTGTGGTTCTTGTGAATGCTGGGCTGGCCAGAGAAGTTGCAACAAGCAAGACCGACCCAACCCGATACTATGAGTTACTGTGACAAGTACTGTGACATTTACTGTGACAACTCAAACACCAGAGGACGCACTGGACGGTTTTATCGGCATCTTTTATCAGCATCCAAAGTCCTGATGGACGTTTGGAACGGATGCGGGCAGTGGTGCGGGGGTTTCTGCCCCCGTGCCCCCGGAGGTTCGCTGCGCAGAGGTGCCCATTATGCGAATCTACAAATATCATCGATATAATGTCCAGTCAGGTGGAAGCTATGAAACTTATTTCATTCACTATTTGCTTGATGTCATTGATACTTGCCCTGGCAATATTGCCCAATGCCGAGGCCCAGGAGGTGGACATGGCCATATACGCAAACTCCCTATCCTTCGACCCAGAAATCGGAGAAATAGGCCAGGAGACAGTAATCTCGGTTAACATAACCAATATCGGTAATGCAACAGCGGAAAATGTTCGAGTGGATTTCTATATCAAAAATGCTGACGGTTCTGACATTCATATTGGCACCTGGCAGGGAGGCAATATTTTAGCATCTGAGAACGTGACAGCAAGCATCACATGGACTCCCACAAATAGAGGGGTGTATACAATATGGGCCAATATCATAACTACAAGTGAAGATCCAGCCCTTACGGAGAATAATAATAGTCTCGGGGCCTTGAAAAACTACACGGTCGATGAGGCACCCTGGGTAATTATCGCTATCATGACTGGTATTGTCATAGTCCTCGTTGCGGTGTTCTTTGGAATGAGGTATTTCATGAGAGCCACCAAGCCCACCCATTACCCCATCGAGGAGGATGACCTCTGGGACGGCGAGTTCTCGGAGGAGGTGCTGGAGGACAGCGTGGGAATATACATCCCAGAGCGTGTCAAGTTCAGGAAAGAAACTGAGATAAGTGTCTTCGTAGAGAACTTGACGAAGCAACCCATAGAGGGCATCAACATAGACTTCAGTGGCCTGGACAGGGACTTCCGCAGGGACAGGAATATCAGCTTTGGCAAGGTAGAATCCATGGGATTTGTCGAAGAAACCCTGAACATAACACCCAAGTCC
>JAUSPR010000045.1 GCA_030655715.1 Thermoplasmata archaeon | reverse complement strand
CAAAATAAAAATTCTCGATGTGGGTTCCGGGCAAGGGGGATATTCTCTAGGAGCTTTATGGGCCTTGAAGGCAATTTTCCCTGATAAATCTATTTTTGTATTTGCTATGGATGGTAATCCCAACTATTTGACGGATTTTGATGCAATTCATAATGAGTTATTTGATAGGGCGCAATATACATTTTTTAGGAGTACACACATAGTTGAAATTTGTGGAGATTGTTTGAATTTTCCAGATAGTGTGATACCACATAAATTTGATTTGATATTGAGCTCAAAATTCTTAAACGAACTTTATGATGAAAAACAGGTAGAAAAAAATCCTTATTCTTATTTTATCGAAAGATGTGAGGAGTTGCTCAATCAAGATGGGTTTTTAATTATAAATGATATCACGAGATCCTTATCAAATGACGAAGATGGCAAACCTATAGCTTTCGTTGGAGATATAATGAAATGTGGGATTAAGATGTATTTAGATAATATGGGGGAATTGAAGGTATGTTTCCCGATTCCATGTTCATTCTATTTCCCACGATGTGATTTTAAATTTTGTTCAGTATTTAGAAAATTTGATGTTCAATCAAAATATAGAATGAAACGAAATAAAGAACATGTTGAATCTCACCCTGCACAAATAACCTACCTCATACTTTCTTTTGAAGACACCGTAGACAAAGTGTATGAGGGATATATTCTTGCAAAAAGGTATCCGCCAGAGGAGAAGTGTCTTGTCTGAATGGACAGATAAGAACGTGTCTCAGAGGTGTAAAATGCTCATGTTTTAATCCATATGTTTTAAATGAAACAAATGCTTCGTCTGACCAGGAGGTGGAATGAATGGTATTCAAATCTTGGCCCAAAGTCCAAATCCAGACACCAGACGGACTCGTCAAGGGAATTGCCCCATACATAATATCAGCCAGCCGGGCTACAGACATACCAGCATTTCACGCAGAGGGATTTATCAAAAACCTGGAAATCGGCTATACAAAATGGGTTAATCCATTCAACCAGGTGCCTCAATACGTATCCTTTGAGAATGCAAGAGTGATTGTTTTCTGGACCAAGAATCCCGAGCCTCTGATTCCACTATTGAAAGACGTTGAGAAACGGAGCATCAATTATTATTTCACCTACACACTCAACGACTATGAAGAGGAAGGACTGGAACCGAATCTTCCCCCATTAGAGAATCGCATCGAAACATTCAAAAAACTCTCTGAAATGATTGGCAAGGAACGGGTAATATGGAGATTCGACCCACTGCTTCTAAGTGACACACTGACTGTCGATAAATTATTGAATAAAATTAAATCGGTCGGAGAGAAAATTCACAACCACACAGAGAAACTGGTATTCAGTTTCGTAGATATTTCGGAATACACAGCAGTGCAACGAAATCTCGTGTCCAAGGGTTTGGGCAAGTTCAGGGAGTTCACCCTGGAAGAAAAAATTCAGATTGCCAAGGGAATCCAGACTCTAAATAAAGATTGGAAACTGCAACTGGCTAGCTGCTGCGAGGATGTGGATCTCACCCCTTATGGCATGGAACATAATCGCTGTATCGATGATGAACTCATGATAAGAATATTCAAAAAAGACAAAATATTGATGGATTTTCTTGGCGTGGATGTCAACATACGCCAGACTTCATTATTTGAGGTTCCAAATCAACCAAAGGAAAACATACTAAAAGACAAAGGCCAGAGAAAGACATGCGGATGCGTTGTGAGCAAAGATATTGGCCAGTACAATACGTGCCTGCATCTCTGCACTTATTGCTATGCCAACCATTCTGAGGGGCGAGTCAAATCTAACATGAAATCGCTTTCTGATCAAACCTAATATTGCAAGTCCCCAAATCCTTAAATCTGCGTGCAAAGTTCGCATACCGATAATATGTGCTTCAGCATGTCAGCCCCCTGTATACAATAATTGAAGAGAAGGCGCGATATTAATAGATGAAAGCGAGGGGTCGCTGAAACTAATATCTCATCAATATGCTAGTTATAGGATTTTCAGTGATTCTGACAGTTCTTCAATGTCCCAGACGCAGACCTCAACCGTTGCAGGGACATCCTCGCGGCCGCCTGCATATCTATCCCTGGCCTCCCTGATTACCTTGGCGTGGAGGTCGTCAGGAAGCTTGGTTGCCGAGGAGTATTTTCTTGCTTCCAGCATATCGATGTATTCGTCATTCTCCCGGTGGCGTGTGAATGTGCCAACATGGATTGTCTCGGTTGGCGGGATGATTTCAGCTAATTCTCTCTCGAACTTGCCTGGGTGGGGATGCCCGAACCCCAGTTCCTTGACCCTCATGCCGTAATAATCACCGGGCCAGTCCGATTCAGGCCACCGAGATACAGACGAAAGAAGGCTGCCTTTTGTAACCCTGCAAGTCTCGCGCAGGGCCAGCTTCCAGTCGTCCATGAGGTGAAGTACGTGGATTATCATGGCATGGTCGAAGCTCTTGCTTTGGAATGGCATAGTGTAGGCCGAGGCGACGAACATTCTGCTGAAGCCTTTTTGACGGCATCTTGACATCATGCCGCATGAGATGTCAATGCCAGTTACTTTCACCCCGCTTGCCGAAAGCGGTACCGCGAAACGGCCTGTGCCAACTCCAATGTCCAAAAGCTGGCCCTCGTTTATGATTGAAGCCAGGGTCTGGATTGTCATGTCCATTATCTCGGGAGGAAGGTTCCTGGAGCAGTCGTAGACCTCCGCTATGCTATCGAAAATCGGCTTGGTCATGCTCAGGCCCCGAACTTCGGGTTCCTGCCAGCAAGGCCAGTAAGCAGGTTCATCAGTTCATGGCCTCGTATGTGCCCTAGGCCTCCAGTGCCAGCCTCAAGTTCATTGAAGCATTCTGTTATGTCATGTCTCAGGCCAGTACCCCAGATTAACACAGGTACAGGGTCGGAGGCATGGTCCATCACCGAGCAGGGCGTGGCATGGTCGGCAGTTATGCAGACCACAGTATCTTTCAGGTTGGCCAACATTTCTCCAAGTGCCAGGTCTATTTTTTCGATGAAGGCGGCCTTGCCGGGCGCGTCGCCGTCATGGCCATAAAGGTCGGGAGCCTTAAAATGCAGTAAAACGAAGTCATAAGTTTCCAGGGCTTTTACTGCGGCCCTGGCCTTGGCTTCCAGGTCTGTATCTGTTGAGCCGGTTGCGCCTTTCACAGGAATTATCTCCAAACCGGATAAATCGCACAGCCCCCTGACAAGGGATATCCCTACCACGGCTGCACCGTTCAATCCATGATGTTGCTCGCTGAAAGAGGGGACCTCCGGTGGGCTTCCCGACCCCCTGGCCAGCGCTATATTGGCGGGTGATTTTCCATTCTTCACCCTGGCCTGGTTCACTGGATGCTTGTCAAGAATCTCATACGAGCGCCTGGTGAATTCGTTTAAAATCCGGGCAGTTTTCTCGTCTTCCGGTTCAAGCCCTTTGGATTCAAGAATTTTGCCTTCGTGATGCGGGTCCACCTCATTCACCCAGGGACTGAGGCCAGGTCCACGTAAAACCAGTACAGCGCGATGGTCCACACCCTGCTTGAAAATTATCTCGATGTCTTCAATCTTCATACCGTTGAGCGCAGCAGCCAGCTGGTCCGTGCCGCTGGAAATTCTGCCTGCCCTGCGGTCAGTGACATGCATCTTTGCGTCCACTGTCGCGAAATTGCATCTGAAAGCGACGTCTCCTTTTCTGACTTCCACGCCTTCGCCCGCAGCCTCGAACGGCCCCCTGCCAGTGTACACGACCATCGGGTCATAACCCAGCAGGGCGAGATGCGCGGTGTCACTACCCGGGACAATTCCGGGTGCAATGACATCCATTAAGCCAGTCTGGCCCTCTCTAGCCAGGCGGTCCATGTTCGGAACCTCGGCAGACTCCAGCGGCGTCATGCCATTGAGTTCATTTGACGGGCGGTCCGCCATTCCGTCGCAAATCACCAGAAGTATCTTCATAGGAACCATGTCAACACCAACCATGCTACAATCACGCCTGCGGATATAGATGTAAGGTTATTTGTCAGTTTTGATAGATATCCCTGTGTCTCAAGGGTCGCGCCTAGGACTGAATCAAGCTGACATCCCAGAAATCCGATATCCGCAATCAGAACAATGTGAATCCAGTTCAATGTGAGGCCATCAAAGTAATTGAATATGAGAACACCAGCCACTGCCGTGTAAATGGCAGCGGTTGCCGCGGCAGCCTGTCCTGGAATTGAGACACCGCCGTCGATGCCTGCTTTTACGCGCTTCATATTGGTGATGAGCCAGGTCTTTTTGGCCAGCACGCCAATCT
>JAUSPR010000178.1 GCA_030655715.1 Thermoplasmata archaeon | reverse complement strand
TTCAGATGAGTAAACTACCAGTCCCTAAAGTGGCTCTTTATAATTTATGAAGCCACATACCCTGGCCTTACAGCCAGGGCTTGGATTGATTTATGCAATTGGTGTTTGTCACTTAGCCTCGTTCCAAATGCCCGAGGCTTTGGATGCCGATAAAAACAGGCGGGGCATGTTGCTGTGAATACAACTTGATTCCACATTGAGATTGCAGGGAACTTCAGTGCCTAATGTTTGTTACCAGGGCTGGAAGTTTACGAGTGTAGGCCATGCACCTGAGTTATCAAAGCTTTTTTCGGTATCCGAAGCCCTTCGGGCATTCTGAGTGGCTTTGATATCATATGCAAAATAGTTCACGGTGCATGGCGGTTTACCTTTTGATTGCATTCGTGTAAATGGCTAATTCATCTCAGGCCTAAAGACCTGAGAGTTCTTGGCCTTTAGCACTTAAACCACACCCATATTCCCAACATTCAGTCTGAGTTCAGGATCGAGCTCCCTCTTCACCCGGGCAATCTCCCGGATGCCGGATTCGCCATACATCAGTTCCAGGTATGGTATGTTCCTTCCCTCGACCAGCAGGGTCTTCTTGCCCACGCCATGTTCTCCGGAGATGGTCCCTCCGAGCGCGATGGCGGTTCTTGCCAGTTCGAGGTAAAGCTCCTTTGCATACACTCTTTCTCCATCGCTTGCGGTTATGAAATTAAAATGTAAATGACAGTCTCCGATATGGCCGAAAATCACATAATGGGTACCGGTTCTTGGGAAACGATGCTTGAACTTCTCCCCGACTTCTTTGTACTTGGTCATCATCCTTGGAAATTGCCTGACTGGCACAACGAAATCCGTGCCTATTTTGTAGCTTTCATGTCGCTTGAGATATGCATTCACTGAATCAGGAAGTGAGTGCCTGAACTCCTTCAGATCCCGAAGATCGCTGGAAGTGGTGGCGCACCAGTCCTCAACCTCATTGAATCGTGACAGAAGCTCCGAAATTTCAGCCAGAGTATCTAAGGACTCGGCCTTCATTTCCAATAATATTGCCGCATCCAGGTCAGGTTTGATTTCTGGAAATTGAGCTCTGATAAAATCAAGTGCGTTTCTGTCGAAATATTCAATTGCCAGGATACCACGGTCTTTCATGTCCCGAATTATGTCAACATAGCCCATGGCATCATTTTCAGACCTGAAGAATGCGAGAATGGATACCGGCTCCTTGTCAACCCTAATAAGTTTTATACTGATTTCGGAAATTATGCCCAATATGCCCTCGCTGCCAATGAAGAGGTCAATGAGGTCCATCCCAGGCTTCGAATACAGTCCTGCAGCATTTTTCACATCTGGCATATGGTATTCAGGAATTCTGATGCGGTAATGTTTTCCAGTTTCGGAAGTGAAATTGATAATTCCGTTTTCATCTGCAAAAGTTCTTCCCCTTCTGACATCCACTACTTCGCCATCTGAGAGAACCAACCTCAGGCCGACTACCCAATTTCGGGTTGGGCCATAATAAAAACATCTTGCCCCGGAAGCGTTTGTGGCAACGGTACCACCCAGCAATGCCGAGGTTTCGGTCGGGTCTGGCGGGTAGATCATGTTCCTCGGGAGGACACAGGCCAATTCGGATATCGATGTGCCAGGACCGGCATGTGCAAGATGTTTTTCCTCATCCAGATAAATAAAAAAATCGCCTGCAAGCCCCTTATGGGATAGCTCTCTGCACTGAACCCTTTTTCCAGGCTTTATCATTCTCTCTGTGGAGATGACAATACCGCCGTGAATCGGCACTCTGGAACCTGTGATGCCTGTACCTGCTCCAGAGATGGTGATTTTTCCCTTGAATGTCCTGATTATTTCAACGAGTTCATCTTCTGTTTCAGGGAAATAGACTGCTTCTACGTTATCCGGTTTGGCTGAGAAAGCAGCGCTCTCATCCGAGAGGTACTGGCGGATGGTTTCCTTGTCCTTATTGACTTTCATTCGCCTGTCAATCAGTTAAGATGTATTATAATTTTTATGATAAGCACTTACTGTACAAATGTCGAGAACGCTCAGTCCTTTAGGGGCTGGTAGTTTACGCTAACTTCTCGACCTTACCTCGTTCCAGGTTCCGGCTTGGACTGAGAAGCTCGTAAATCTCCATGTCCATTTCCGGTTTACCTTTGGCTATATGACTAGCCAGGTTGAGGCCTACGCCCGGCCCCAACATGAAGCCCTGGCCGCACATACCGATTGCGAGGAACATGTTTTCCACGCCAGGTGCCTTTCCAATGACTGGCACGCCGTCCGGTGTCATGGGATAGAGGCCGCGCCACAATCTTCTGATGGTAAGGCCCTTCAGCCGGGGAATGAGGTCCACCAACCGCCTGGCAATTATGGGCATGAATTCTGAGGTTTCGTGCCTGTCCTGGCCGATTATTGGGGTAATGGGCGTGTAGCAGAATATTATCTGGCCGCTCTCCACTTGTCCAAAATAAAAGTTCTTTGTTTTGCCTTCCGAACCTGCGCGGATGTCCACGACCAATGGCGCCAAAAACGCCCTCACAGGCGATGTAATGCCTGCTTCATGGCTGTCCGATACCACGGGAATATTGAACCCTGCCATCTCGCAGATTGCTGTGGCATTTGCACCTGCAGCATTCACAAATTTTTCTGCAGTGTATGTTCCGTTCTGAGTCTGTACGCTCGCGATGTTATTTCCATCCATGGTAAAGCTTTTAACTTCCTCCCTGAACTTGAATTCTGCGCCAAATTTTTTCGCTTCCTGGGTGAATGACTCTATGGCCATGAGCGGCGATACCTGACCGTCCTCCGGAGAGAGTGTTCCGCCCCGAAGATTTCGCGGGTTGATTCCTGGCACAGCTTTGGCAATTTCATTGGAACTTACCCAGTCTATGTTAAGCCCGAATTTTTTCTGGATGGGCAACATGGATTTCATTGTGTTTTCATCGTTTTCAGTGTAGATGGGAAAGCAGTATCCGCCTTCCTTCCATCCGATGTCGGTGCCGATAATCTCTTCCCATGTTGAGAAGATACGCAGGCTTTCCTTGCAGATTGTTATTTTCGCAGGATCTGAATGAGTTGCCCGAACGCCGCCAATCGCAGCCTTGTTCTCCCCTTGACCGGAGGACGAACGGTTATCCAGGCACAGAACTTTCAACCCTTCCTTTGCAAGGAAGTATGCTGTCGGGACGCCCACGCTTCCTGCGCCGATAATTATGACGTCATAATCCTTGGGCATTATTCCTCACCTCCCTCAATGAAAGCGGAAAGAGGTACTTCCTGGGTGAATGGTCGTTCCACGTGCGGTTCGATTACCGCTTCCTTGCCAAGCACCTGTTTGAAAATCCTCATGACCAACTCGGTGCATGTCTTTCCGCCACACGGTCCCATGCCGACGCGCAGCCCTGCCTTAAGGGCATTGAAATCTGTTGTATTATGGTCTTTAATGTAACTAATTATCTCACCTTTGGTAACGCGCTCGCATCTGCAGACTATTGTGTCATTATCATCCTTGATTGTTGCAGGTTTTCCTGTTGTTGGAGTCTGGGCAGTGTAAATCCTGATGCCTGCCACTTTTTCCGCGTCAGCCATCGGAACCTCAAGCATGAGCAATGTTCTCCGATTCTGCCAGCCCGAGTTTCTTAATGCTATAATTTTTCCGTTGCCGATTTCCTCGCCTTCGAAGCCCATTGTCTGAACTTTCTGGGCAGGCTCAACAGAACCTACAGGTAATTCCCAAGGAATTGTAACCAGGGCCATTTTTCCCGTGGAATCGTATCCCGTATCCACCAGAGTGATTGCCAAACCCGGACAAATCGCCACGCATCTTGTACAACCGATACATTCACCCTTGAGTTGGGGAATGCCCGTCATCTTTCCATTGCTCGTCCGAATCGAATCCTTGGGACAGACTGCGGTGCAAGGATTGCATGGAATTTCCTGAGTGCAACGGATTATCGGATAAATCTTGCTTTTCTTAGGATGCAAAATCTCCAGCTCATGAATAGGACCGGGCTTTGCACGTAGCATTTCCAGGATTTCATACCACTCCTTTGGAATTTCAACATCATTACCTAAGTCGCGTAACATTTTTCTGCCAATGATATGCCCGCTAAAGATTGCTGCAGAGGCTTCTGCGATGACGTCTGCATCACCCGCAGCATATGCTGAAAAACCGTACTCCTTTGCTTTGAGCAGCAGTTCATTGACCGAGGCCAGTCCGACAGCAACGAGCAATGTGTCAATGTTTTCAAAGGTTTTTTCAGTACCTATAATTGGTTGGAAGTTGCTACCTATCTCGGAAATCGTAATACGCTCAAGTTTTCCATTTCCTTCTGCTTTCAGAATTGTATGAGATGTCCAAATCGGGATTCCGAGTCGCTTGATTTTGTCAAGGTGTACCTTGTATCCGCCGCATTTTGGAAGAGCTTCGACAAGGCCGAGAACTTCTATGCCGGCCTGCATTGCATGATAAGCGGCAATCAGCCCCACATTGCCACCGCCAACTATGAATAATCTCTTGGAAGCCCTGATAAGATCGCGGTTGACCAGGGTCTGGAACGCGCCTCCGCCGTATACACCAGGGAGGTCGCAGCCAGGGAATGCCAGTGTTTTTTCTCTCGCGCCTGCAGTTACCAGCAAATGCTTTGGCCTGACAAGT